>CAZSBW010000114.1:0-8017 GCA_964604815.1 uncultured Salinivenus sp.
GTGGCCATCTAGATGGCCTCGGTCGCTCAGAATATGTCCTCGAACCCTTTCGGGACGACTCTCGAATAAACGTATTTCTGCGTGTCTACTTAGCTGGCGGTTCTCGGCGCGCGGGGCGGCCCTTCCACACGGAGAAAGGTCGAGGGCGAACGTCAGACCGGCGTGCTGGAGCGGTTTCTCCACGTAGTTGATCCAGCGTCGTCACGGCCGACCGCGAATTCATTTCAGTTCGACGACCGAAGCGGCCTCGAAAGGAGGTCTTTCCCCTCGCCGTACGGCCTCGCGCAGACCGCAAGCTTGGAGACACCCAGAATGGAACCTGTTTCGGGAATGGAGCCTGTTTCGACGTGGACTCGATTGGGGACAGAGCATTTCGTCCCCCCGGTTCGAAAGACCGCGCCCTCCTTCCAGCGTCTGAGCACGTTTCGAGGGTCGGGCGCACAGGCAGGACGCATGTAGCACACGCTTCAGCAGAAACCCCCGTCCCAGATCTTGGGGAGGCGTCTGAATTTTGCCACGCACCGGGGGGAACGACCTTGGTTTTTGGTTATTAATGTAAAAATGAAGAGAAGACGCACGGCATCGTTCGGTCTTTTCCCTTGCATAACGTTTTAACGAACCCTACTTCACAAGAAATATAAAAGTGCTGTCGGTATGTTTTCCAATACAACCACACCATCCGGTAGGGGACCCGTCGGCTACTGATCTTGAAATATCGCCAATTGCGTGAACGTATCCAATTGGATCCTCCATCGCCGCATGCCCCGGAGAATGTCGTTTCCAGTCCCGGCGAGCAATTTGCAAGCCGGGCAAAATCGCCTTACGGTGACATTGGAACGGATGGAATCACGGAAACTGGACTCTGAACGACGCGCGCCGTTCAATTCGTTAGTCTGCCACGCTCATGTCAACGCATACGAATGGCTTCAGCGCTCTTCTCCTTTCGTTTTTCGCTTTCGTTCTCGTTCCGGGGAGCGGAGCTGCCCAGCCACTGGCCGAAAGCACCTTCGATTCGGGAGCAGAGGGATGGAGCACAGGCGAAAACGGAGCCCCTCCCCAACACGTGCCTCCGCCCGCTGATCTAGAAGGTGCAACGCCTACGGGACGGCCCGGGGGCCACCTTGAGGCGCAGGCCCAGAATACGGGGGAGATCTGGTTTTGGAACGCCCCCTCTGCCTTTACCGGGGACGTTTCGGCGGCCTACAACGGAGCGCTTCGGTTTGAACTCACGCAGGACTCCACTGCGTCTGCGCTCGATTCGTCAGACGTCATTCTAGAAGGAGAGAATACCACGCTCGTCTTCACGGTTGCCGAAGCGCCTACGTCGGACTGGACGGCCTACCGCATTCCCCTTCGTTCCTCTGCGGGATGGGAGGTGCAAGACACTGGAGAACCCGCCTCGGAGACGGAAATGAGAGACGTGCTGGGAGCGCTTCAGAGCCTGCGCATTCGAGGAAACTACTGGGGTGAGGGGGAAGTGACGGGACTCGAAAACGTTCGTCTCCAGGCCGCGCAGACCGTCGAGCGGTGGGTTGATCCCGGACAAACCTATCTCCAACCCAACCCGGGCGATGATGCCCGGGACGCAATCGCGATCAATCTGGCGAATCTGGGACTTGAGCCGAGCGATCAGATTCACCTCTCCTCGCTTGGGGAGTACGATTTTAAACCGAGTAGTGGAGACAGGACGGTGAATAGTCGGTTACTCGCTGTGTTCAGCGGAAGCGATAGGCTGGAGAGTGAAAACCAGCAGAACCGTGTGCCCGACGCGATTGACGTAGGAGAGAACTTCAATACAAATTCACTCTTAGAAAACTCGAACATCGAGGAAGATTTTCTCGTGGACGGTAACGTCATCGAAATTCCAGAAGGTGCAACTCATCTCTTTTTGTCTGCTTACGACGGCACATTTAAGGATAACATTGATCCAGATGGGGATTACAAGCTTCGAATAATGCGTCCGAAGCCGCCGTCCGAACTGACGATCACGGCTCCGGGAGCCCAAGTCGACCTGGACTGGACCGCCTCCCCCTTCGACAGTGTGACCGAGTATCGGATTTATCGAGATATCGCCCCGATCGACTCGACGGAGGGGCCGACCGGACGGAACCCGATCACGAGCATACCGGCAGGGACGACGACCTACACCGATGAAGGAGTCGAGGTGGGCGAGACGTACCACTACCGGATGACGGCGGTGGACGATGCCGGCAACGAAAGCTCGTTTGGCAAAGAGGTTCCGGCGACCCCCGGGCCGCGCCCGTCGCCGCCCTCGGACGCGCGAGCGAGGGCGAACGGAGACAGCAGCGCCGTCGTGCGGTGGCAGAGGGTGGACGAAGCTGAAAAGTATCGACTATACCGAGACACGACATCGATTGAGGAAACGAATCCGGGGGCGTTGTCGCCCATCGACAGCACAGAGATTACGGAGTATACAGATACAGGCTTGATTCCCGGCCAAACCTATCACTACCGGATTACGAGCGTCGATCCGGAAGGCAATGAAAGTGGGTTTAGTGCGGAGGCCCCGGCCCGCCCGCCCCGATCGGTGGTGAGCACGCCGGATACTGCAGGCGTGGCGCAGGCAGACACAACGACCGTCGACGTTTTGGCCAACGACGTGCAGGGCAATGCGCCTCTCGACACAACGTCGGTCAGGGTGAACGACGACGCCAGTCACGGAACGACTGTTGTCGATCGTGGCACCGGAAGGATCGCGTACGTTCACGATGGGTCAACCAACTTCGACGATGCTTTCACCTACGTCGTAGAGGACAGGGACGGCGCAGCCGACACGGCCCAGGTGGTGCTCTCGATCAAGGCGGTCACGTTGACGACCGACCGCGACTCGATCGATCTGGGCATCGGACAGGTGAACGCACCCACACCCGGGCCAAGCGCTCAACTCAGTTTCACGAACGAGGGGGATACATCCGCTGCAGGGCTGTCGCTCACTCTTGACAACCAGAATGACTATGCAATCCGCGACGACACGGGGGAAGAGGTCCTCCAACCGGGAGACGTTCGGACGGTGGACGTTCGTTTTCAACCCGACGAGTTTGGAGAGAAGCAAACGGCCTCGGTTACGCTGTCGACGAATACAGGACTTCAGTCAACGGTGGTTCTTACTGGCGATGGCGTTGGGGCACAGGTTGAGGCCCCAGCCGAAGGGGACGCAGCGATGCTGGACGAGGCCGTTGAGGTAAGCATAACGCCTCGGGGTCCGTTCTTCAATCCCGAAAGTCGCAGCCTCTATGCGCGACCGGGCGGCGGACAGTATCAGAGACTGGATGACGCATCTCGGATTCCTGCTTCACTCGTTACCACAAAGGGAATCGACTATTACGCTGTTCTCGAGAAAGGTGACCAGAAGGTGGTCGTTCCTGGCGGCACAGAACCGGTCGCCCGGCAGAATCCTTTCCATTTGCCGGTTCAATTCGACAGTCTTACGACCCCAATCTCGCTCCCGCCCCGCACGTATCGGATGGTGTCGGTACCGGCGCAGACCGCCGTGAAGGAAGCATTCCGGAAAAGCTACGGAGAGTACGACCCCGCTTCCTGGCGAGCGCTGCGATGGGTTCCCTCAGCAGGTGAGAACGGAAACTACCGAGAGTTTACAGCGATCGACAGTCTGGGGCCGGGAATGGGGCTCTGGGTGATCACCGGGGAGGAGATGCCTCTTGTTCTGGGGAACGGAAAGACAATCGATGCCTCGTCCCCTCAAGAGATTGTAATCGAGCCGGGGTGGAACCAGATAGCGACGCCGTTTGGCTTTGCGGTGCCCTGGGATACGGTGCAGGCCGGCTCCGGATTGTCCGACGTCGAGATTGACGGACCGGTGGGCTATCGGGACAGTACTGGCTACCAGCGATCTCGTACGGTCTTGCATCCGTGGGAAGGATACTTCGTGTTCAATGCCACCGGGCGCCGGGACACCCTGATCGTTCCGCCGGTGAGCGCCGAACCTGAGAAGGCGCGTCGGGCAATGAGCGGATCGGCGGCCCTTGCGGAGACGCAGTTCGGAACGTCGCTGCCCCAGCGTCGAGGTGGAACTCCCTCCACATCGGCCCGCCAGCAATCCTCCGCGTCGGCCCGAAAAGGCGAGACACGGGGTGAAAAGCCTCCCGAGACGACGGCTCGAACGACCGGTTCTCAAACGAGGCGATCCATTGATACCGAGCCTGCGAGCTCCGCGCAAACGACGCAGGGCCCTGCACGTGCCGCCGATGCGATCTCGGATGCTGAACTCCCCTACACGCTTCGTATTTCTGCCTGGACGAAACGCGAACCGACGCATCGGGTGTGGGTCGGCTTCCGTCCCGAGGCACAGGTTGGCCGTGATGCGCTGGACTTTGCGCAGGTTCCTCCGATTGGCCGAACAATTCGGTTTAGCGTTCGGGAGCGGATCGGGGGTCGCTCGGTTCCCCATGCCGGAAGTTTCAAACCGTCCGGGGGAGAGGGCCAATCGTGGACCCTCGTTCTGGCGCACCGAGCGGATGGACGAGAGGGAAATGGGACGCCCCAAACAGTGCGGCTTCAGTTGAACGCGGACGGGAGGCTGCCCGAGGGACACAAGCGATATCTGCTGGATCTGGACGGGGAGCGCCGGTTGGTGGAAGGGGAAACGCTTTCGCTGAAGCCGGGTGAGCAACGCCGCTTGAAGGTCATTGTGGGAACTGAGGCCCTTGCCCAATCGGAGAGTCCCAACATTTCGCTGGAGAACTTTGAGAACGCACTACGGGGCAACGCCCCCAATCCGTTCGCCGACGAAACGACGCTCACGTACGTGCTGGAGGAGAAGGCAAAGGTCACCTTAGAGGTGTACAATGTGCTCGGGCAGCGGGTGCGCACACTCGTGCAGGATTCTCGCGATCCGGGGAAGCATCACGTGCAGTGGAGGGGCAAGAACCAGTACGGAGAGCCGGTCGGCAACGGCGTGTACTTTTATCGGATCGAGGCAGGGAACTTTCGGGAGACCCGGAAGATGGTCCTCGTGCGCTGATTTTTCCTGTCGTTGTGTCGGGCGTATCTGAACTCATTTCCACTCGCGTCTGAACACGGTTCGAACCTTCCTCGACGGGGCGCACTCCAAGAGCACTTCCTCACTGTCGTTCGGGGCGCACACGGCAATCGCATCAACGCCCAATGTGGGAAATTTGTCTTCTCAAACCGAAAAGAAGTCGCTCTCCCCAAGCACCGGACTCCGGATTGGCGCGCCGCATGCGCTCCGCTTACAGGATCGGCACAACCTCACGTTCCAGCACATGGGTCCAGCACAAGCGTCCGGCGTTGACGGTTGCGCCGCTTTCGAACGGCCTCTACGCTTCCCTGACACTGTGTGAAGAAGCATAGCATGACTCGTGCGATTGCCCTGACGGTGCGCAGGGTCCGTTGCGATCCTGGCTCGTAACGGCTATTATTACAGGCCCTTCACGTCGGACGCTCCTCAACTCTTTGATTACAATGGCTGGAAGCGCTTACGAAACAACCAACAAGTACCTTCAGGATGGATTCGATGCACTTGGTCTTGAGCCGAAGACCGAGCACATGCTCAAAACCCCAGCTCGGGAGGTCAAGGTCGAACTCGTCATCACGATGGACGACGAGTCGGTGGGCAATTTCATCGGCTACCGTGTGCAGCACGACAACGCCCGTGGTCCGTTCAAGGGGGGACTGCGCTACGACGAGAGCGTAACCCTCAATGAGGTGCAGTCCCTGGCCAGTCTCATGACGTGGAAGACGGCCCTGATTGGGGTCCCCTACGGAGGGGCAAAGGGAGGCATCTCGGTGAATCCGCGCGAGCTGAGCCGGGCAGAGATCGAGCGTCTCACGCGGCGATTCGTCGAAACCACGCACGAGTTCATCGGACCCACGACGGACATTCCGGCCCCGGACATGAACACGAATGGACAGGTGATGGCCTGGTTGTTCGACGAGTACTCCAACTTTCACGGCTTCGAGCCGGCTGTTGTGACCGGCAAGCCCGTTGACGTGCACGGGTCAGTGGGACGTGACGCCGCGACAGGGCGCGGTTGTGTATTTGCCCTCCGTGAGGTACTGCACCACGACGACCGGTCCCTGGAGGACATGGAGATTGCCATTCAGGGCTTTGGCAACGTGGGGAGTTGGGCCGCCCGCCTACTGCACGAGAAGGGAGCAGCGGTTACCGCCATCAGCGACATCACGGGCGGCTATTACGATCCCACCGGCCTCGACATTCCGACCCTGTATGAGCACGTGGCCGCGGAAGGCAACCTGGAGACGTTCGATGACGCGACCGAGATCACCAACGAAGAGCTGCTGACGTTGGACTGCGACGTGCTGATGCCGGCGGCCATTGGGCACGTCCTTACCGAAGAAAACGCCGACGACGTGCAGGCCGATTACGTGCTGGAGGGAGCCAACGGCCCTACCACCTATCCGGCCGATCAGATTTTGTACGAGCGCGGCATCACGTGCATTCCCGACATCTTTGCCAATGCGGGTGGCGTGACCGTCAGCTACTTCGAGTGGGCGCAAAACATCCAGCACTTCAGCTGGAGTGCGTCGGAAATCAACAATCAACTGGAAGAGCGCTTCGTGGACGCGCACGACGCTCTTCGTGAGGCGATGGCGGAGCACGACGTGTCGATGCGCACGGCGGCCTTCGTCAACGCCATCAACCAGGTGCACCACGCCACCGAGATGCGGGGCCTTCAGTAGCGAACAGGCGAGCCGTCGCGTAGGGGCCGTAGGTCAGGCCTTTGGTGCGAGTGCTCTCGGAATGAATCTCTTTGAAGCCAGCAGGGTCAATAGCGTAGGGACAGCTTCTCTGACAAACGCTCTTTCTGCTGGATGCGGAGAACGTTCAAACCCAAAGACCGATTGTGTGCGCGATGGCAGCGCGACTTGGCCCCGTGAGAGGGCGCTGCCCCGTATGTGCGGAACGAGGGGGCTTGAGCGTTTCCAGAATCCCGTCACGGGAGGAGGATCCGACCGAACCATTGGTGGAATCCTCTGTTGGTAACAAAGTGTGTGTCTGCGTGAAGCACACCCTCACGCACCCTCACTCGCGCGTCCTTCCCCACTGGTTCTTTATTGTCCATGAGCGAGACGACGGATCTCCCCGATCGCGCAATCAGTGCCTACGCGGCCTCCAACATCCAGGTGCTCGAAGGCCTGGAGGCGGTGCGCAAGCGCCCGTCCATGTACATTGGCGACGTGGGGCTACGGGGCCTTCACCACCTCGTCTACGAGGTCATCGACAACTCCATCGACGAGGCGATGGCCGGGCATTGCGACCACATCGAGGTGGAGCTCTTTGAGGACGGATCGGTGTCGATCCAAGACAACGGACGCGGCATTCCCGTGGACATGCACCCGGTGGAGGACCGCTCGGCCCTGGAGGTGGTGATGACGGTGCTGCATGCCGGCGGAAAGTTCGACAAGGACAGCTATCAGGTGTCCGGCGGCCTGCATGGCGTAGGCGTCTCCGTGGTCAATGCGCTCGCCTCCCGCTTCGAGGTTACCGTGTGGCGCGACGACTCGGTCTGGCAGCAGACCTATCTGTGCGGCGTACCGGAGGACCCGGTGCAGAAGGTGCGTCCCATGGAGGCGGATGAGGAGACCGGCACGCGCATTCGATTCTGGCCGGACGACGACATCTTTAAGACGACGGAGTTCCGTTTCGAGACGCTGTCGGATCGGCTGCAGGAGCTGGCCTTCCTTAATGCCGGGGTGCGCATCGCCCTGGAGGACCACCGGGAGGAGGACGACGAGCTGGCCCGCGAGGAGTATCACTCGGAGAAGGGCATCGTCGGGTTCGTCAACTACCTCGACGAGGCCCGCGACCCGATCCTCGACGAGACGCTTTACATTGCCGACCAGGAGGGGGAGGTGCCCGTAGAGCTAGCCATGCGCTACAACGATGGGTACAACTCGAACGTCCTCTCCTTCGTCAACAACATCAACACCCATGAGGGGGGGACGCACGTCACCGGCTTCCGCCGGGCCCTGACCCGGACGCTCAAGGGCTACG
>CAZSBW010000115.1:0-8001 GCA_964604815.1 uncultured Salinivenus sp.
TCGTGAAACGCGATGCACCGGTCGTCCTCGTGGACGATGTCGGCGTCAACCTCCCGGTCGATGATCTTCTGAAACAGCGTTTTTTCAGCCATGATGGATGCCGCCGTCGTGAAACGAAAATGAGCGGAGGGTTCCAATGAGCAGACCTGCCCCGCTGGCAGGCAATATAGCAGACTCACGGACTGAATCACAAGAGAAACTCGGGGCCGCCGGCAAACGGACTCCGTTCCGGTCCCGACCGTGCCCCGTTACTGCTCCCGGCTGTCGATCGTGCAGGTGGTGTTGATGCCGCCTCGCACGTTGTACTCCGTCGTTGTGACGAGGTAGTCCGGGTTGTCGAGGGCGTCGTGCAGGTCGTCGAAGATGTAGGCGGTCACGTCCTCCTGCGTCGCGCCCACCTCGCGCCAGGAAATGAAGTAGTACTTGAGGCTTTTGAGTTCCAGGATCCAGTCGCCCGGCACGTACTCGACCCGCACGGTGCCGTAGTCGAGCAGGCCGGAAAACGGACACAGCGCCGAAAATTCGCCGGGCTCGGTCTCGTAGACTACGGTCTGTCGCACGTCATGCTCGTAGGGCAGCCGGTTGATCTCCTCCTGTCGCTCGCTCGGGGGCAGGAACGGCCGCACGTCTCCTTCGGGCTCCACCCCGTACTGCGCCATGTAGTCCAGTGCCTCCTGCGTGTGCTCGATGGCAGTTGAGGCTTGAGAAGCGTCCGGGGAACTGTCCTCGTCGTTGGTCGGCATGGCGGCGAGAGAAGGGAAAAACGAAGGGGGGGCATGGTCGCACCGGAGTGGTCGCGACGAAAATCGCGCAACAGGCTCTACTCCATCAGAAGATTCAAGAGATGAATGACGCGACGGCGGAGCCGACGCCGATCCACAATCATGTCGAGAAACCCGTGCTCCAGCAGAAACTCGGACCGCTGAAAGCCCTCCGGCAGATCCGACCCGATGGTCTCGCGGATCACGCGCGGCCCGGCAAACCCAATGAGCGCCTCCGGCTCGGCAATGTGAATGTCGCCCAGCATGGCGAAGGAGGCCGTGACGCCGCCCGTCGTGGGATGCGTGAAGATCGAAATGTACGGCAGCCCCTTCTCGTCGAGCCGCGAGAGATGCGCGCTCGTCTTGGCCATCTGCATGAGACTGAGCGCCCCCTCCATCATGCGCGCCCCCCCGCTCTGTGCAATCGTGACGAGCGGCATCTCCTCCGTGTAGGCCCGCTTGATGGCCCGCGCCACAATTTCGCCCACGACCGACCCCATCGATCCGCCGATGAAACTAAAGTCCATTCCCGCCATCGACACGGGATGACCGCCCACCGACCCCGTAGCGGCCTGAGCCGCCTCATTCTGACCGGCCTCCTCCCGCGCCTCTTCCAGTCGGTCCGCATACGCCTTACGGTCGGTAAAGTCGAGCGCGTCGACCGAGCGGAGGTCCGTGTCGTGTAGGTCGTACGCCCCGTCGTCGAAGAGAAAATCGAAGTACTTGTGCGTGTCCATGCCGAAGTGGTGCCCCGAACTGGGAAAGACGAGGAGGTTTTCTTCCAGTTCGCGTCGATTGGTAATTTCACCGGTCTGTGGGCACTTCACCCACTGCCCTTCGGGCATCTCATTTTGCTCTTCGCGCGTCGTGCGGATGCCGGCCTTCTCGCGCCGAAACCAGGGCATAACAGGATCGAATCAAAGTGGGGGAATACAGAGCGAAGGAATGCGGGAGGCTCGCCATACACGTCGGACGAATGCCTCACGGACTCGCTGAAGATCAGAAACGCCGAGCGCAAAGTCCAAATTTCGAGTGGGGATCTCCCCTCGGACTGCTCTCGCTCGGGGGCCGTCCGCCGGATCCTTCCTTCGATTCAGGGGGCGCGGGCCCGCCCGGGTCCGACGAGCGCGGCGACATCGGCCCGAATGCAATCCCACGAAAAAATTGCGCGTTCCGCGCGGACCGGGGGCGTCGGTGCTACGCAAAGGGCGAGGGAGCAGGCGTTGCGTGCACCTCCTTCACGTACAGCGGCTCGAAGGACGCCACGTCGTCGGGCCCGTGGGTGTTGAGCCGCCGCTGCCCCCGACGGGCCACCCAGGCCGCCGACGGCGGCACGATGTCCGGCGACAGAACCGTTTGACCTGTACCGATCTCGGCGAAAGCCTCTCGGCTCTTGAGCGCTCCGTCTCCCACCAGCCAGAGCCGTCCCTCGACCGCCCCGATCCATTCGGGAAGCGCGTCCACCGTAAGCGCCTTCGTGTCCGCCTGGAGGACAAGTCCATCGTCCGTCGCCCGGTAGGCCCCCGCGTACACCTCGTCGCGCCGGGCGTCGAACAGGGGGCAGATTGCGTCGCCCCTCTCGGCCCCCGGGCGAATCCGGGCCGCGTACGCCTCCAGCGTGGGCACACCCACGAGGTTGGCGTCGGTGGCGAAGGCCCACCCTTTCGCCGTGCTCACCCCGATGCGCAACCCAGTGTACGAACCCGGGCCCATCGATACGGCCACGGCGTCGAGGGCGGACGAGTCCACGTCCGCGTGGCGAAGCACGTCCTCGACGAGGGACGTGAGCCGCTCGGAGTGCACGCGGGGGCGGTGTAGGTGGGTCTCGGCCACAACCTCGTCCCCCTGCAACAGGGCCACGCCGCAGGTGTCGGTGGCGGTTTCAAGGGCGAGAAGCGTCACGACAACGCTGGGACTTCAATTGATTCATCACAAACCGGCGCTATTCTGTCCCGGCCGTCTTGGACGATTTTCCGCCGTGGAACTTCGGCGTCTTTTCGCCGGCCGGGATGGAGACGTCGAGCCGGTTCTCCGGCGGCGGCAACGGGCAGGCGTATTCCGGATTGTACGTGCAGGTCGGATTGTAGGCCCGATTGAAGTCCACGACGACCGAATCGCTGCCGGTGCGCGTGAGGTCCACGTATCGGCCGGCCTCGTACGTGTCGTCTCCGTTGGTGGCATCGGCAAACGGCACCCAGAGTCGCCCGCGCGGATCGTCGCTCGCCCCCCGAAACACGGCCAGTTGGGCGTCGCCGGAGGGGAGGGGCACCGTCACGTGTCCAACTCGCACTTGCGCCCGAATCCGGCCGGTATTTTCAGCAAGCATCATCGTGTCGGGCGTAGCTTGTCGTCGAAACGGCACGACGAAGCGGTAGGCAGAATCCACGGCGTAGTAGTCCAGCCCGCGGAACGTGCTTCGACGTCGGGGCGGCAGTACGCTCTCCTTTTCGCGCATCTGCATGTCCCGCTGGACGCGCTCCTGCATCACCGTTTGCTCGTAGCTCGTAGCCGGCGAGTCTCTCTCGCAGCCCCCAATCCCAACGGCCAGCCCGGCACACAGCACGAACCATCCAAATCGGAACGTGGGAGAGCACTCTGGTGCGATGACGAGAAGTGAGTGGAGCATACCGACTCGCGCACAAATATCCAGGGCATCCCCGGAACGGGAAAGGCTCGTAGCCGGGGCGAGGGGGATTACAAATCAGCGAGGGCGACCCTACTGGCCGTACTGGGCCACGACGGTAGTGTCCCCCGACGCCGTGAAGCCAATGACCGAGTACGGCTCCACGTAGTCGCCGCGCTCCATTCCGGGCGATCCTACCGGCATGCCCGGAACGCTGATGCCGTGGAAGTCGGGCGATTCTTGCAGAAGGCGCTTCATCTCAGCGGCCGGCACGTGGCCTTCCACCACGTAGTTCTCGAGAACAGCCGTATGGCAGGCCGCGAGCTCGTCGGGCACCTTCCCCCGCCGCTTGATCGTCTGCATGTTCACGTCTTCCTTCACCGTCACCGGAAACCCGCTGTCGCGGAGGTGGGTGACCCACTCGGCACAGCAGCCGCACGTTGGGCTCTTGTAGACGGTTACCTCCGGCAGATCGGCGGTGGTCCCGAACCCCCACTGTACGTACGCCCCAATTCCGAGGACGGCTAGAAGAATGCCAAGACCAAAGGCCTTGACGTGTGTGCTTAGCGACGGAAAGGTGGACACGGAAACAGCGGAATGATGAACGAGGAATGCCACTTCGAGAAAACCTGAACGTCCAATTCGTGGTTCCCGCAGTGTAGCGCTCGCCCCCACAATCGCATCTCGTCTTCGGGACAAAATCGTAATTCCTTCGGCGCAAGAGGATCGGCATCCGCTCGGTCGGTCGCATCCCCCGTTCCACGCCCAATCGAAGGAGGCACGAGCAGACGAGCCGTCTCCACTCAATCCGAACGTCGACGGACAGATGTCGTGCGGTTGATTCCGCTCGCGGTCTGTGTAATCTTTTCTCCGCGACACCGCCCGGCCTGCACCCGTTCTTTGTGTTGCCGACACGGTCCTCATGTCCAACTCGATTGCCGACGCCCAGGGGCGCGAGATGGGAGAGCCGGAGTTTGATCCGCGTGACATCATCACACCCCATGCCTTTACGGTCGACGACGCGCTTCTGGGCACCGCGCTGGCGCCCCCGTGGCAGCGCCTAGTCGCGCTGCTCGTGGATCTGGCCATCGCGGGGCTCATCGCCAACGTCGCCGGGGGCCTCGTCGGCATTCTGGTTGCGTACGTCTTCTACCGCGTGGCCACCCGTGCCGACCTACAGAGTCTGTGGAAGCGGTGGGCCCGCGGTTGCCTGGTGACAATCGGCGCGGCAGTGCTGTTTGGGCTTTCGATTGCTCTCGTTAAAGATGCCCAGGAATGGGGCCCAACCGGGCCGAGCCTCACAGCGGTCCTTCCCGGCGTCTCGCCCGAAACGACGGCGGTAGAGGAGAGGCATCAGGAGAACCGGCCGGCGGACACCTCCCCTCCAGATTCGATACAGCTTCAGGCCCTTCGCGAGTTCGACGACTGGGCGAAACTGCACCGTTCATTTCTTGCCCTTCCCGACACAACCCGGCCTGACGCCGGCGCAACTCTCCTCCGGCAATACGCCCGGGCTCTGGTCGAGCGCAACACGGCCGCCCTCGACACACTCGCCGCTCCGGTACAGTCCATTGTGGCGGGCCGCCGCATTGAAGCGCTCGAAGAGAAGAACGATGCCCTCGAAGACGAAGCCGAGGAGCTTCGATCCCAGGTGCAAAATCCGAGCCTGTGGCGAATGGCGCGGGCCACGGCCAACGACTTCGGCATCACCATCGGATGGGTGGGCCTCTACTTCACGCTCTTTCTGGCCTGGTGGAATGGGCGCACACCCGGCAAGTACCTGTTCGGCATCCGGGTGGTGCGCCTGAGCGGCGAGCCGCTGGGCCTGTGGTTCTCATTCGAGCGGTTTGGGGGATACGCCGCCGGCATCGCCACCGGTCTGCTCGGCTTCGTACAGCTCTACTGGGACCCCAATCGACAGGCCATCCACGACCGCGTGGCGCGCACCGTGGTCATCCGCACCCGCTCCTCCTAAAGGGGCGCCCCTTCGCAGTCCCGACTCGGCGAGTGGCACAATGTCGAAGGAACGATCAGCCTCCGTCTTGCCCCTCTTCGTCGTTCACCATGAGCCGGTAGCCAACGCCGCGAACGGTTTCGAGCCGTACGGAGTCGTCGTCCTCGCCCAATACGTCGTTTATCTTCTGTCGCAGCCCCGAGATCGTGACGTCGATGGAGTTGTCGGACACGAACTCCGCCCCCCAGACACGCTCGGCAATGACGCTTCGGGAGACGACGTCGGGCTGCTTGTCAGCCAGCAAGCCCAACAGGTCGAACTCCTTCTTGCGCAGTTCGAGCAATTCCCCATCCAGGTCGGCTTCGCGCCGTGCCGTGTTGATCGTAAGCGGTCCGACTGTGATTTCGTCGATGGTTTTCCATTCGGGCGGGCGACGGAGCAGAGCTCGAACCCGCGCCTCAAGCTCCTCAAAGTCGAAGGGCTTCGTCATGTAGTCGTCGGCCCCACTTTCGAGAGCTCGGACCTGATCCTCGATACTGTCCCGTACAGTGAGCATGAGGACGGGAGTGGCGTACTCCTCCTCCCGCAATTCTTCAATGAGCCGGGGGCCGTTCATCTCCGGCAACATCCAGTCAACGATCATGAGGTCGTACCGATGCTCCGCCGTCTTTTCGAGCGCCTCTTCGGCACTCTCAGCGTGATGAATCTGGAGCGGATTGCTTCGCGTCAGTCCATCCTCCAGCGTTTGCGCCAGCTCCGGCTCATCTTCAACTAGTAGAACAAGTTTCATTCTGGAAGTAGCATTCTGTGGGAAACAAACGAATGGTCTATCAAGGTCTTAAGCCAATTTCTCGCAGCAGGTCGTCCCTTGCGGGACCCGAAACGGGTCTCCCATGAAGTTCTGCCTGCGAACCGAACGTTGGATGCCCCCACGGATACATCGAGGGGACAAATCGGCGTGGCATTTCTCGTCGGTGGGGGGATTGGTAGAGGGGTCCCTGATCTCGCCTCCAAGGAAGCACTCCTTTTTCGCTCGGGGCTAGCAAATGGCAAACCCCTCTTCTTTGGCTTAAGAAGCTGAATAATTGTACGTAATTAGCATGCAAGTATCATCCCACGCCCCAACCTCAATTGTGAACATTCGTAAATCTATCAAGAGATCCACTAAAAAAGCCCGGCCGCACTGAAATGCGCCGCCGTCTGTTTCCGCTGCTCGTTCGTCCGCATTGATCCGTTCGCGTTCACGCCTGTGCGCATCGCCATTCTTTCGGACATTCATTCGAATCTCGAAGCCCTCGAACGCGCGCTCCAGGCCGTTGACAGTGCCGGCGTCGACGGCGTTTACTGCCTGGGCGACGTCGTTGGGTACAATGCCGACCCGGCCCGGTGCGTTGAGTTGGTTCGAACCCACTGCAATGACGTGGTGCGCGGCAACCACGATGCAGCTGTGGCCCACGACGGCCCCGTCGAGGCGCTTCCCCCCGACGGGCAAGAAGCCGTCCGTTACAACCGGGAGTGCCTCTCGGACGAGCAGTTGGAGTACCTCGGGACTCTCCCTCTCACAACGACGGTCGAGAATTGCACGTTCGTCCACGCCACGCCGGATGCGCCAACCGCCTGGAAGCGCCTCACCACCTATCCCGCCGCGCAAGAGCAGTTTGCGCACTTCGACACCGACGTATGCTTTGTCGGCCACACTCACGTGCCCGCCGTAATGGGCGACAGCCTGGGGGTGCTTCAGGTACGCCCCGGGCATCGCTTCCTCGTAAACGTGGGCAGCGTAGGCCAGCCCCGCGACCAGAACTCGAAGCTCAGCATGGGGCTGTTCGACACCGACACGTTCGAGTACGAGAACGTCCGGCTCAGTTACGACGTCGACCGGGCTGCTCAGAAGATTCGCGACGTCGACGCGCTTCCCGACCGGCTGGCCGACCGGCTCCACGAGGGCAGGTAGTGCGTAAGGGCGCAAGTTCGTCGGCAGATCCGAACGTTCGAAGCACCACTGTCAACGCCGGACGCGAAGCGATCCGGCGCATTGGTGCCTCATTCGTCACTGCGAATGAACTGTCCGTCGTTGTAGACGGCCCAGGGACGGCCTACGAGTTCGTCGCCGAGAAAGGGGGTATTCCGGCTCTTCGAGCGGACGTGCTCCTCGGTAAAGGTCCAGCGCGTAGACGCGTCGAAAATGGTGAGCGCGGCGGGGTCGCCCTCCGCCAGGGTAGGAGGAGCGAGCCGAAGGATGCGACGGGGTGCTACGGTGAGTTTCCGTACGGCCTCGGCCACCGAGAGCACGCCCGGCTCGATGAGCTCGCGTCCGATGAGGCCCCAGGCCGTCTCCAGTCCCGTGATGCCGAAGGGCGCAGCCGTGAACTCCACGTCCTTCTCGAACGCGGCGTGCGGGGCGTGGTCGGTGCAGAGGGCGTCGATGGTGCCGTCGGCGAGGCCCTCTTTGAGTGCGGCCCGGTCTTCTGCCGAGCGGAGGGGCGGATGCATCTTCGTGTGGGTGTCGAAGCCGGACTGCTCGATGGCCGCGTCGGTGAGGGCAACGTGGTGCGTGCACACCTCGGCCGTGATGGGCAGGCCGCGGGCTTTGGCCCGCCGCACGAGCTCCACCCCTCGCGCCGTGGAGAGGTGCGCCACGTGGACGTGCCCCCCGGTGAAGG
>CAZSBW010000116.1:0-7935 GCA_964604815.1 uncultured Salinivenus sp.
CCCGGTCAGGTCCGCCGAGCCCCCGATCAGGTAGCCGATCTCGGGCGCAAGGTCATTGAGTGTAATCCCACTGGCCTTGCGCGTAGCGAGCTCTTTGCCGGACTCGGCCGTCGGTTCAAACTCCGGAAGGACCTCCTCCCAGCCCTCCTTCGGCTCTCGCCTCCGCCAGCGCTCTAGCCGCTCGGCCTTCTCGGGGTGGGCCTCCTCGTACTCCTCGAAGAGCCTTTCCCACTCGGCCTGCTGGCTCTTGCCCCTGCCGATGGCCTCCCGCATATGGTCGTAGACCCGATCGGGCACGTAGAATTTTTTCTCAGCGGGCCACCCGAGGTTCTCCTTCGCCCCGCGAAGCTCCTCCTCGCCGAGGGGCGCCCCGTGGGCCGCAGCGGTGTCCTGCTTGGTCGGTGCCCCGTAGCCGATGTGCGAGCGGACCGAAATGAGCGAGGGGCGCCCGGTCTCGGCCTTCGCCTCCTCGATCGCCCGGCCGACCGCCTCTAGGTCATTGGCGTCCTCGACCGACGTGACGTGCCAGCCATACGATTCAAAACGGCCCTTCACGTCCTCGCTGAAGGCCAGGTCCGTCGACCCGTCGATCGTGATCTCGTTGTCGTCGTAGAGATAAACCAGTTTGCCGAGCCCGAGGTGGCCGGCCAGGGAGGCGGCCTCGCTCGCGATCCCCTCCATCAGGTCCCCGTCGCTGACGATCCCGTAGACGCGGTGGTCGACGATCGGATACCTGTCGGTATTGAACTCGTCGGCCAGAGTCCGCTCGGCGAGGGCCATTCCTATCCCGTTGGCAAAGCCCTGCCCCAAAGGACCCGTCGTCGTCTCGACCCCTTCAGTCAGGTGGGCTTCCGGGTGCCCCGGCGTCTTGCTTTCCCACTGGCGGAAGTTTTTCAGCTCCTCCATCGGCAGGTCGTAGCCGGTAAGATGCAACAGGCTGTACAAAAGCATCGAGGCGTGGCCTGCCGACAAGACAAACCGGTCCCGGTTCGGCCAGCCGGGATCCACCGGGTTGTGGCGCAGGTGGTTCCGCCACAGCACGTAGGCCACCGGTGCCAGCCCCATCGGGGTCCCCGGATGGCCGCTCTCGGCCCGCTGCACCGCGTCGGCCGCGAGGAAGCGGATCGTGTTGATGGTGCGAGTGCGAAGATCCTGGGACTGAACGAGGTCTTGAGACATAGGGATGGGGTACTTTAGGAAGTGAAAGCCTCTACACGTTATACAACCAACAATCGAACGGGAATGGAGCAAAACGGATCGGACGCCGGGCTGCCCGCACGAAGCGCTTCGATCATGGAGGACCAAGAGGGGCAGAACCTGAGTGGGGCCGACCGCCCGGCCCGGGAGGTTGACGAACCCTCAGTCAGATGTTAAGATGGAGTGAATGCAGTACAAACGTTTGCGCTTTTCGAAGATAGCGTGTACATACGGCATTAAGGATTTACGAAACTACGGCGAGTGGGGAACGGGAATCACAAACAAACCTCAACATTGTTGGTTTAACTGTCAAACTTATCTGGGGTTTTCTTCGCGTCTATACAAATCGCATTATTACCACTATTAGCACAGATAAAACAGTGTCATATTAGGGCATGCGAACTATAAAGTAAGATATATCCGAGCTCTTACGCAGGTCTGATCAGTGACGGGGGCGCAGACCTATTCCCGCGCTTTCCCACATCTGTCTGGCCAACCTGCGGAAACCCTCCCTTGGTCGCTTCTCATCACCCTTAAGCTGTTGTGTCGATGCCCTATCAACCTTCCCCCGATGAACGATTTACCTTTGGTCTCTGGACCGTAGGAAACGTGGGGGTAGACCCGTTTGGGGAGCCTGTGCGTCCGGAGAAATCGCCCGTCGAACTGGTTCACCTTCTTGCCGAGGTGGGCGCATACGGAGTCAACTTTCACGACAATGACCTCGTCCCGATCGATGCGTCGCCCTCCGAGCGGGACAGGATCGTATCGGACTTCAAGCAGGCCCTCGACGACACCGGGCTGGCGGTCCCCATGGCCACGACGAACTTGTTCTCCGATCCCGTCTTCCGCGACGGCGCCTTCACGTCTACAAACTCGAAGGTTCGGAGCTATGCCCTTAAGAAGACGATGGAAGGCATTGATCTTGGGGTCGAGCTCGGGGCGGATACGTACGTGATGTGGGGAGGACGTGAGGGGACGGAGACCGACGTCGGGAAAGATCCGAGAGATGGGCTCAAACGCCTCCGAGAGGCCATTAACTATCTCTGCGAGTACGTCCGGGATCAGGACTACGACCTGACGTTTGCCCTGGAGGCCAAGCCCAATGAGCCGAGAGGGGACATTTATCTCCCCACCACGGGCGCGATGCTGGGATTCATCGAAACGCTCGACTACCCCGAAATGGTCGGGGTAAACCCCGAAGTGGCCCACGAGACCATGGCGGGCCTGAATTTTCCACACGCTGTCGCCCAGGCGTGGGACGCCGGCAAGCTGTTTCACATCGACCTGAACGACCAAAACCCGTCGCGCTACGACCAGGACTTCCGATTCGGGTCGTACAACTACAAGAATACCTTTTTTCTGGTCAAATTCCTGGAAGACGTAGGATACGACGGCCCCAAGCACTTCGACGCCCACGCATATCGGACGGAGGACTACGAGGGGGTTCGCGAATTTGCGAGAGGGTGCATGCGAAGCTACATTATCCTGAAGGAGAAAGTTGAGGAGTTCAACGAAGACGAGGAGATCCAGGCTCTGCTCAGAGAGATCAATTCGTTGAACCGGGACGGGGATTATCCGGACCCCCAAACGCTGAAAGAGGGGGACTTTGACCGTTCGGCGATCGCAGAGCAGGGGCTCAAATACGAAAAGCTCGATCAGCTGCTCTTTGAACTGCTCCACGGGGTCCGCTGAACGGCAGCCGCATCACCGAACCCGACGTATCCACTGGAGTGTCAGTCTGTCGTTCGCAGAGTAACGGCTGCTCACCCCCCAAACCTAAGGAGGCCTCCCCTCCAAAGCCCCTCATGCCGACGTGCTTTCTCGGAATCGATCTCGGAACCTCGGGCAGCAAGGCCCTGGTCCTCGCGGCGGACGGGACGGTTGTCACCCACACGACCCGCGAGTACGAAACCAAAATCCCCCGTCCCTCCTGGACGGAGCAGCACCCTAGTGACTGGTGGGACGCGACCCGCGACGCCGTCCGGGCGGCCCTTCGCTCTGAGGAGGTGCGCGCCTCCGAGATCGAAGGGATCGGCCTTACGGGCCAGATGCACGGCCTCGTGCCCCTCGACGAGCAGGGACGGGTGCTTCGCCCCGCCATCCTCTGGAACGATCAGCGCACGAGTGACGCCTGCGACCGCATTCACGAACGCGTGGGCCGCGAGCGCGTCGTCGAGCTTACGGGTAACCCAGTGCTCCCGGGCTTCACGGCCCCGAAGATCCTGTGGATGCGCAGACACGAGCCGGATCTCTACGAGCAGATCGCGACGATCCTCCTGCCGAAGGACTTTCTCCGGTACAAGCTCACGGGCACGTACGCGACCGACGTTTCGGACGCCTCGGGCACGGCGCTCTTCGACGTGGAGCACCGGACGTGGTCCGACCAGATGACCGAGGCGCTCGACGTACCGTCCTCGTGGCTGCCCCCGGTCACGGAGTCCCCCACGGTGAGTGCCCGTTTGTCCAGCGAGGTCGCGTCCGAACTGGGGCTGCCTAGCGACCTCCCGGTCGTCGGGGGAGCCGGGGACCAGGCCGCGGGGGCCGTCGGGAGCGCGGCAGTGGAGGAAGGAACCGTGTCCATCACGATGGGCACGTCGGGGGTCGTCTTCGCCACGAGCGACCAGTACCGGGCCGACCCCGACGGGCGCCTTCACGCCTTTTGCCATGCCGTCCCCGACACCTGGCACCTGATGGGCGTCATGCTGTCTGCGGCGGGCTCTCTCCGCTGGTTTCGCGACGTGTTTCTCTCGGACCGTCCGGGGGACGACGATCTCTCCTACGACGAGCTGGTGGCCGAGGCCCAGTCGGTGTCTCCCGGTGCCGACGGGCTGTTGTTTCTGCCGTACCTGAGTGGGGAACGCACCCCGCACGCCGACCCCAATGCGAAGGGCGTCTTCTTCGGGCTGCATTTGGGGCACGACCAAGAGCATTTAACGCGGGCCGTTCTGGAAGGGGTTTCATTCGGCCTGCGGGACTCGATGGAGCTGATGAACGACCTCGGCCTCGCCGCCGAGGAGATTCGCGTCTCCGGAGGCGGCGCCCAGAGCGACCTCTGGCGACAGATTCTGGCGGACGTCCTGAACGTGCGCCTGGCCCACGCGACCGTTCCCCACGGGGCCGCCGTGGGCGCGGCCCTCCTGGCAGGGGTGGGCGTCGGCACCTACGACACCGTCGCCCAGGCGTCACGCACCGCGTACCGGGAAGCCGGTAGCACGACCCCTGCCCGGGACCGAGACCTCTACGATTCGCTTTACGACCGCTTCACGGCGCTGTACCCGGACCTAGAGGACCACTTTGATACCCTCGCGGACGTCGTCGACCAGATGAAAGCAGAAAGCGACACTGCATAAGATTCTCATCCGCCCCAAATAAAATAACTTATGAGGACCCTGCAGAGACATTTACCACTGGCTTTCGGTCTACTCCTCGCCGTAAGCTGGATCGGGCAGGACGCAACGGCCCAGCAAGAGGCCGATCCCATTGACGCACTGATGATTACGGGTGGGGGACCGTGGCACGACTATTACACCCAAAAGAAGCAAATCAAGCAAGGGCTAATCGATCGTATTGGGAACATCAACATTACGATCGATCATGAGGGGGGAGAAAGCACAGATTTTAAGTTCTCCCGCCACAAAAATGACGAGTGGGCGGAAAACTTCGATGTCGTCGTCTACAATCAGTGCAATCTGTTCCTGAATGACGGGGAGCATGTAGAGAGCATCATGGAGGCACACGTTGAGCACCAGGTGCCTGCCCTGATGCTGCACTGCCCGATGCATGTCTACCAGAACGCTACCAAGGAATGGTTCGACTTCACGGGGGCCGTTTCGTACGTCCACGAACGCAACCGGACGCCGTTTACCGTCGAGGCCGTCGAACCGAATCACCCGATCATGGCCAACTTCCCGGGAAGCTGGCGGACCCCGAAAGGCGAGCTGTACCTGGTGTCGTCGTTGAAGGATAGCGCGACTCCGCTGGCCCGGGCCTACAGTGACGAGGCCGGCGAATATACGCCCGTGGTGTGGACCAACACCTACGAAGGCGTCCGGGTGTTCAGCAACTCCCTGGGTCACCACAACATCACCATGGGCTCGGACGTCAACCTGAATTTCGTGGCAGCCGGCCTGTTGTGGGCGACCGAGAACCTTGAGGACAATGGGACCCCGGCGCCCGGCTATTCCGGCGATCGAGGGCTGGGATGGATCTCCCTGTGGAACGCCGAGGAGTTCGGAGAGACGCTGAACGGCTGGCGGGCCAGCGAGAGCACCGACTGGGCAAACATGGACTGGTTCGACGGGGATGCGGTGTGGCCGACGAAGTACAATCCCGGAACCGAATCCTTCCAGCTCACCCACAACGAAGTCGACCACAATACCATCGTGGTAGACGGCCCGGAGAGCTATCTGTATTACCAGGGCCGCGTAAACGGGGGTACCTTCAAGAACTTCGAGTTCAAGACTGAGGCGTACACCTATCCCGAGGCCAACTCCGGCATCCTGTTCCACACGCGCCCCAAGGACGAAGGGGCCCCAACGTACGGCTTTGAGGCAGACATCAATACCGTCGAAAATGACGCAGACAAAACGGGGGGACTAAACCCGGGCGACCAGGAACCGGAGAGCCTACCCCACCCGGTCCACCAGTACTTTGATTACTACCTAGGCGTGGACGGCAAGCAGGTCACGATAAAAGTGGACGGAAACACGGTGAATGAATATCGCCTCCCCGAGAGCAAACAAGGGAGACCGACCCTCGACCGAGGCACGGTGGCCCTTCAAGCAAAAGGATCCGAGGGACGCGTCTACTTCCGGGACCTCATGATCCGAACGTGGCCCGACGAAAATGAATAGTGCCGCCCAAATACACCCTTACGCCAGAATGATAAAGACACAAAACCAGACATGAATATTTCTTCCAAGGTTGAAAAGGTTTTATGCGTGGCGGTCTCGTGCGTATTCGTATTTGCCTGCGTAAGCAGTACTGCCTGGGCTCAGGAAGATGGCGACCCAATCAAGACGTTGATGATTATTGGAGGGGGCCCCTTCCACGACTATCCCACCCAGAAGAAACAGCTCAAGAAAGGACTCACTGAGCGCATTGGGAATATCGACTTTACGATTGATCACAACGAGGGGGAGAGCGAAGAGGACATGAGCTTTAAGTTTCAAAGTCAGCTCACGAATGACTGGGCGAAGAAGTATGACCTCGTGCTCTACAACAACTGCAACCTCGACATGGGGGATGCCGAGCACGTGAAGCAGATCATGGGGGCCCACGCCAAGTACGAGGTGCCGGCTGTGTTATTGCACTGCCCAATGCATTTGCACCGGACCACCACAGAGAAGTGGTACGACTTTACCGGTGCGATTTCCTACCAGCATGAAGTAGACCGCACCCCGTTCACGGTCGAAACGGTGAAGCCGGATCATCCGATCATGGCCAATTTTCCCGACACCTGGCGCACGCCCAAGGGCGAGCTGTACATGCCCGTCGAGCTGAAGGATAATGCCACCCCCATTGCGCGGGCGTACGGGGACGAAGGGGGAGAATTCTTTCCCGTTGCCTGGACTCACGAGTACGAGGGCGTCCGGGTCTTCAGTAGCACCTTGGGGCACCACAATGCCACCATGGGGGCGGATGTGAATCTCAACCTGGCGGCGGCCGGACTGCTCTGGGCGGCCGGGAAACTGCAGGACGACGGCACCCCGGCACAGGGCTATTCGGGCGATCGTGGCCTCGGGTGGGTTTCGCTCTGGAACGGAGAGAACCTGAAAGGCTGGAGGGCCAGTGAAACCACCGACTGGGGCGAAATGGAGTGGTTCGACGGGGATACCAGATGGCTCACGGTCCAGGGAGAGGGAACGGAATCATTCCAGATCGAAGATGGCAACATCGTCGCTAGTAGCCCGCGGAGCCACCTGTTCTACGAAGGTCGTGTAGATGGAGGAGACTTCGAGAACTTCGAGTTGAAAGCCGAGGTGCGCGCTGGTTCCGGCGCAAATTCCGGCATTTTCTTTCACACCCGCTCCGTCGAAGAAGGCATCCCAACGTACGGATACGAAATGGACATCAATACGGCAGAGGGCGACGAGAACAAAACCGGGGACCTCAATCCCGGCAAGCCCGCATCAGGAGATATGAACCACGCCGGTCAGGAATATCTGGACTATTACCTGAGTGTCGACGACAACGAAGTGACAGTAAAGGTAGACGGCGAAACTATCAATAGATACACGGAGCCCGACGATAAAGACGGCACGCATAGACTCGACAGAGGAACGATCGCCCTTCAGGCCATGAGCGGACCTGTTTATTTCCGTGACCTGCACATCCGCGTGTGGCCCGACTGAACCAATTACACTCCAAAGCCCCCACCAAGAGAAACGCTGAACGAATAGTGGACCTGACCCGCTACGGTGGACGTATCTTCACTTTGATCACTAACCGAAATCAGTCCATGCCTCGCACACGTCCGCCGTATCCAGAGAAATTCCGAGAACAGATCGTAGAACTTGCCCGGAACGGGCGAACGCCCAAAGATCTGGCTGAGGAATTCGAACCAACTCAAACAACGATCCGAAATTGGTTGAAGCAGGCCGATCGGGATGAAGGGAAAAGCGCAGATGGGCTTTCCACCGATGAACGGGAGGAGCTTCGCAAGCTGCGCAAGAAACTACGCCAGTTGAAGCAGGAGCGAGATATACTGGCAAAAGCGACGGCCTGGTTCGCTCGGGA
>CAZSBW010000117.1:0-1553 GCA_964604815.1 uncultured Salinivenus sp.
ACGATCGTTCTTTGTCTGATGCCGCATTCTTTTGATGGGGACCGGTCCTGATTGGCTTATTGCACTTTCAATCAGTCTCTTTGGGGCCGGAAGCTTTCTCGGTACCGCGTAGCGAGCAAATATTTGAGGAAGTCGCTTTTGAATTCTCATTTCCCCTGAATTCGGGGAGATTCACTCCAAGAGCACTTGCACCAACGGCATGACCTACGGCCCCTACGCAGCGCCTCGGCTTTGGCGATCTAGATCGCCTCGCTCGGAATGACTCCACCCAAAACGACTGTTTGATCCTGCCCTTATGCGCATTGCCCGGCGTTCGTCTATAGTGACTACCATTCTTGTGGCCGTGGTCATTGGGGGCGGCGTATCGTTTGCGGGCAGTCAGGTGCGGCCCGTGGGCGTGCTGGTAGGGCTCGTGCCCGCGGCGCTAATCCTAGGGGTGGGCCTGCGGCAGTCCCTCCGCCGCTGGCGCCTCGCAGGCAAGCCCCTTCCCGATCGCCAAAAGCGGTGGCTGGCGGCGCACGTGCCCCTTTACAACAAGATCGACGACGCGGCCCGCGATCGCTTCGAGCGGGACGTGCAGTTCGTCCTCCACGAGTACTCGTTCGAGGGGGTAAAAGGGGTAAGCGTGACCGATTCCCTTCGGCTCAGTGTGGCGGCGGGCGCCGCCGTGCTGCTCCACGGACGGCCGTCCTGGGAGCTGCCCGGCAGCACATCGGTGGTCTTCTACCCGGGGCGATTCAACGACACCTACTACGGAAGCACCGACGCGGCCTACGACGGCATGGCCCACCAGCAAGGGCCGATCCTCCTTACTGCCTCGGCGGTGGAGGCAAGCTGGGCCGACGCCCACGACGCCGACAACGTGGTGCTCCACGAGCTCGCCCATCTGTTCGACTTCGACAACGAGGGAGCAGATGGGGTGCCGTCGCTCGTCGCGTCGTCGTCGGCGGCGGACTGGCAGGCGCTGGTCCGCCGAGAAATGCGTCGGGTACAGCGAGGACGGTCCCTCCTTCGCCCGTACGCCGCGGAGGCCCCGTCTGAATTCTTCGCCGTGGCGGTGGAGACCTTCTTCGAACAGCCGGAACGCATGGCGCATCGGCACGAGGCGCTGTTTCGGGCCCTCGTGGCGTTCTTTCACCTCGATCCGCGCACCGGGCGGCGGACCGCAACGCCGGACAGCGAGACCGCGTTTGCCGGGGGGGCGGACGGTAACTGATTGGGCTCGCTGGGGACAACGACCTCAGTGAAAGCCGGGAAACTCTAGAAGACATCCCCGTATCAGCATCAACCAACTCTCTCACAGATTCTCGTGAGCATGCCCACGCTCATCGACACCAGGAAGGCCTTTCGTCGGCTTCAGGAGGAAGGAGGATTCAGCGATGCGCAGGCGGATGCAATCGTTGACATCTTCACCGACGTCGACGAACAGGTTGCGACTAAGGGCGACATTGAGCGTCTCGATTCGAAGATCGAGTCTCTGGAAGATCGGATGGATCAGCGCTTCGAGGCCTTTGAGGAGCGGATGGATCAGCGCTTCGAGGCTTTCGAGGGGC
>CAZSBW010000117.1:1653-7924 GCA_964604815.1 uncultured Salinivenus sp.
GATGGATCAGCGCTTCGAGGCGGTCGAGGGCCGACTGGGAAAGCAGATTCAGGAGGTGCGGAACTCGATCGTTGCCTCGGTGGCAGCCGTCGGAGCTGTGCTTGCCGTTGTGGTTCCTCTCTCCCTTTACGTCTTCGGGTAGGTTCCTGCTTCCGGCTTCGAGTCGGAAGGGGAGGCCCGGTCAGGTAACGGGTCCTGCCGACTGTGCAGAGGCGTCCTTGTATGATCCAGACGAGAGGGCGTCCTCGATCCGGTCGAATGTTCGGTGGACCTCCTCGGCGGTGTTCCAGAGGAAGGGGGCCATGCGCACGACCTCATTCTGGCGGCTGTCGGTGTAGATGTCGCGCGTTTTGAGGTAGGCGGTGAGCTTCTCGGCCTCGGGCACCTCCAGCAGAACCATGGCGCTGCGTGATTCGGGGGCCCGCGGGGAGCGCAGGGGAAGGTCAGCCGCGTCGGCACGCTTGATGGCGAGATCGGTGAGGCGAAGGGAGTGGTCGCGAACGACGTCGAGGCCGCGGTCGAGCAGGAGGCGAACGCCTTCGACGGCGTGGTACATGGACGCGACGGCGGTCGTGCCGCCCAGGAAGCGTCGTCGCACGTCGGGGTGCGGCTCCGGCTCGGGGCGGAATTCGAACGGGGCGGCGTCGCCGAACCAGCCCGTGAGGCGCGGCGTGAGGTCCAGCCCGTCGCGGACGTAGAGAAAAGCGTTGCCTGATGAACCGCACGCCTCCTTCAGCAGGCCGCCGACGTAGAGGTCGCAGCCGAGGGCCTGCACGTCCACCGGCATGGATCCGGCGGCGTGGTAGCCGTCCAGCAGGACGAGGGCGTCGTGGGCGTGGGCCGTTTCCGCCACGCGTCGGAGGAAGGCGTCCGGAAGCCGTGCCCCGGTCGTGAAGCCGACGTGGCTCAGGGCCACCATCGCCGTGTCGTCGCTGATTGCGTCGATCAGTGCCGCCCGATCCACCTGATTGGCGTCGGTGGAGGGGACGATTTCAGGCGCAAGGGCCTGTAGGTCCTCCCACTGCTGGGTGCTGTGGAGGACCGATGGGAAGGCCGTGTCGGAAAGGACGACGCGATCCCCCCGCTCGCTCACTTCCGGCGCCGAGAGGAGACACTGTACCGTCCAGTGCACGTGAGGCTGGTGGATGCAGGTGCCCTTGGGGGCGCCGAGGAGGGGAGCGATAAACTCGTCGCCGAGGTACGTGGGGAGGGTCCACCACCCGACCGCGTCGCCGCTCTCGGGCCGCCAGTGATTGGGAACCTCGTTCCAGGCGTCCACGCCGTAGCGTCGCCAGTCCTCGGTGAAGTGCTCCATCATCTGCGGCACGGTGGCGGGTTGCAGCCCGTGCGTAAACGCCCGGAGCTCGACGGCGTCCGGCTCGTCTGGGGTCCGAAAGTGATCGATCGGAGAGAAATCCTGCATGGGAAGAGCCGGGCGAGGGAAAAAGAGGCGGAGTCTCCTCAAACGCAAAAAGCTCCTCTCGCCCGGAGGCGACAGGAGCTCTGCGCAATCGTGGTACCAAGTCGTCGGCTTAGGCCTCTTCCGGAACCACGTGTACGTACTTGCGGTCACCGCTTCGCTTGAACTGCACGACGCCTTCGTCCTTCGCGAAGAGCGTGTCGTCGCCGCCGCGCCCCACGTTGTGGCCGGGGTGGAACTTGGTGCCGCGCTGGCGGACAATGATGTTTCCGGCGTCGACGAACTCGCCGCCGTAGGCCTTTACGCCGAGATATTTTGGGTTGGAGTCGCGACCGTTCTGGGTCGACCCCATTGCTTTTTTGTGTGCCATAACAACCTCGGAGGATTGGGTTACAGGTGTTGCGAGCAGGGACGGATCTATGCGTTCGTCTCGGTCGACGTCTCGTCGTCAGCGTCCGCATCGTCGTCTACGTCGTCGAAGGTTGTATCCTGGTCGAACGGATTGTCGTCCGAAAACGAGTCTGTATCGTCCGCGTCCGCAGCGTCGTCGGCAGCAGTGGAGTCCGTCCCCTCCTCGACCTCTTCTTCCTCTGCCTCGGTCGCGTCGGGCTCTTCGGATGCCGCGTCTTCGGTTGTCTCCGCCGCGTCCGGTTCGGGGGCTGCTTCGTCGGAGGGGGGCTCCGTGTCTGTGTCCGCCGTCTCGTCCGTGTCGGTCGAGGACGGGGCCGCGCCGTTGACGTTGAGCGACTCGATGTGAATTTGCGTATACTGCTGTCGATGCCCGCGCTTCACGCGGTACCGTTTGCGCCGTTTCTTCTTGAACACGATCACCTTGTCCCCCTTTACGTGCTCCAGCACGCGGGCCTCAACGGAGGCGTCCTCCACCGTGGGCGTACCGAGCGTCACGTCGCCCTCTCCGTCGGACACGAGGAGCACGCGGTCCAGGGTGAGGTCCTGGTCCTCCTCGGCGTCCGAATGGTAGGGGACGTACAGGGTGTCGTCCTCGTGGACTTTAAATTGCTTGTCTTTGACGTCGACGATCGCGTACATAGGCGCCTCTGCTTTGGAGCGCCGGGTTGGGTACCGACGCGAGAGTGACTGATTTTGTGCCGTTGCGACTCAAGACCACGCACCGCACGCCCATCCGTTCCGACGATGAACTCAGACGCCGTTCCATTTCGCATGAAGATCACCCTCCCCAATTCCGGACACTCTGTTCCCGCCGGCAAGCTCCTGTGCATCGGGCGCAACTACGCCGAGCACGCCGACGAGATGGCCGGCACCGTGCCCGATGAGCCGATGGTGTTTCTCAAGCCCGCCTCCGCCGTCATCCGCAGCGGAGAGGCCGTTCGGCTGCCGCCGCAATCGCGGGACGTGCACCACGAGGTGGAACTCGTCGCCGTAATCGGGGAGGGCGGACGCGACATTTCGGAGGCGGACGCCCTCGATCACGTTGCGGGCTACGCCGTGGGGCTCGACATGACGGCCCGCGACCTTCAGAGCGAGGCCAAGGAGAAGCGCCATCCCTGGTCGGTGGCGAAGGGCTTCGATACCTTCGCGCCCCTCGGGCCGCTGGCGTCGGCCGAGGCGGTGGGCGATCCGCAGGCCCTGACGCTCCGGCTCACCGTGAACGGGGAGGTGCGGCAGGAGGCCTCGACCCGGCACATGATTTTTCCGGTTGCTGAGCTCGTCCACTACTGCTCCCGGATCTTCACGCTGGCCCCGGGCGATCTGCTGTACACGGGGACCCCCTCGGGCGTAGGACCGGTCGAGGACGGTGACGAGCTTGAGGCGACGGCGACCGACTGCGAACCCCTCCGCGTCGGTGTGTCTCGATAGAAAAAGGAGCGTCCTCGTTCGCGCCCTCGTTTTCTCGTTCACGAACCGGCTCTGTCCAATGGACCGCTACTCAGATCTCGACACCGTTCTCAATCGGGTATGGCGCCGGATCGAGCATGCCGCTGAAGACGCCCATTCGCCTTTCCGCATCCTCACCTTCGGCACCGTGCAGGGTGGCCAGCCCCACCTGCGGTCCGTCGTCCTGCGGTCGGCGGCCCGGAAGGACCGGCGGCTGTCGTTCCACTCCGATCGCCGGGCGGAAAAGGTCGAGGCCATCGAGGCCCATCCCCGCATCACCTGGCACGGCTGGGACCCCGACACGAGCGAGCAGATTCGACTCCGCGGCACAGCCGGCGTCCACACAGGCGACGCCGTAGCCGACGAGATGTGGGAGGAGCAAGATCCAGCTTCTCTCGCCGTCTATCCTCGGCCCACGGCGCCCGGCACGCCGCTTGACGGTCCCGGCGACGGCCTGCAGGCGTCGGTGAAGGAGGAGCCGATTACCCGGAAGGACGTGGCCGAGGGGCGACAATATTTTGCCGTCATCCGCACCGTGATTGACGAGATCGACTGGCTTCACCTCCATCCCGAGGGCCACTATCGGGCCCGGTTCCAGTTTCAGGAGGACCGACAGGCGTTCGAGGGGACGTGGGTGGTGCCGTAGCGAAGCTCGTCATTTCCCCACCGCCTCTCGCCAGCGCGACAAGAGCTCCGACTTCGGGGCGCCGTCGGCGGTGTAGAGCCCGGAGCACGGCCACAGATTGACGGCGTTGTAGGCGAGAGGATTGTCGACGTTTTGAAAAAACGCGCGTCCCACCGGCGGGTAATCCTCGTACAGCGACTGCACCATGAATTCCATGGACTGGTCTTGTACCGCCTGAAGGGCACGGTCGAGCCAGAAGCGTTGGGTCGTCGTTGTCCCGGGAATGCGAAGCAGGGTCTCTTCGCTGCCGTTGACGGACCAGTTCCAAACGGGGCAGGAGCGCGAACTCGTTTCGGAAATCGCAACGGGCTTGTCCCAGTCCAGCTGATCCAGCTGCTCCCAGGGATCGACGACCGGGGGCATAAGCAATCGATTCTGACAATCTTCAGGGCCACTGGAGTTGGACGGGTGAAACTCAACGGCATCGGGACCATCGGGCACGGACATGAGAAGCCCGTCCGGATACGCCGAGAGGGCCAACAGGTCCATCCGTCCGCCTTCGTTGAGGGCGTTCACCGGAGACAGGTCGATCTGATAGCACTGCTCCGGATCCAGGGAGCCGTAAGAAGGATCTCCTACCGGTCCGTCGCAGGATTCGACCTGCGGGTTCCCGACACACCGCTCAAGGTCGTAGTTGAGGAGGTCAAAATAGGTGATCGTCGCAAACAATCGGGGATCGGGACCCACCTCCGCCCGGACCGTGTCGTAGATGGAGTGGTAGAGATCCACGAATCCCGGCCAGCGATTGGGGCAGTTCTCCTTGAAGAAATTCGCTTCGACGACGAGGCCGACCTCGTCGGGACCAAGCTTCTCGTACAAGTAGAGGAGGAAGTTCGTGTACGCATTCTCGAATTCAATCTTCTTCTGCGTCCCGTCCGGTCCAGTGACCTCAAATTCACTGCCCGGGGATACGTCGGGGCACGTGGCATCGGTTACGGGGGCACCGTCCGGTTCGCCCGTAAACGACGGCCCGGGCCGAGTGCGCCGGCTGTTCAGGGCAGAAACCGCCAGGTAGCCGCGGGGCATCTGCTCGAAGTGCGCGGCGAAGGCATCCAGCCAGTCGACGAGAACGGAAGAAAGCCGCTCTTCGTAGAAATCGATCCGGCTCGCGTCCTCCGGTGGATCGACAGAAAAGGTATGGTAGGGAATCGGCCGGTTCCAGTGCAGGACTGCAAGGTCCGAGTCGTCGCGAACGCGCTGCAGCCACTGCTCGACGTCCTCTTCCTGATTGGTTTCGAAGAAGCAACTGCCGTCGTCGAGGCAGCGTGCGTCGTCGACATTGTGAGACACCCGAAAGGAGAGAACCCCATACCGGGACTGCTGGGGGGCGCCACGCGTGTCATCCGATTGTCCCCCCGACGAGTCGCAGCCCGAAAGGAAAACGCAAATGGACAAGAGAAGACACCATCGAACGAGTGTGGACGAGGCGGGAGACGTCATGGATGTGGTGTGCTCTCAAGTGGGAGCTATCGTCGCGTTCCGACCGAAGAGAACGGACTGGCCCAGAAACGAACGCTGTGCGACAGCGAGGTCGAAGAATGGGAATGTCGACCAGGCACTGTTCAACCGAGCTTAGAGATTGGGAGGGGAATGGTCAACAAACCGATGTGTGAGCCGAACGTGAAGGTTTTGGGGATTGGTTCACAAGGAGAACTGCTTCCGAATGATTGCAGCGGCCTCGTCGATCTCCGCCATCGACACGTCCCGATGCGTCGTCGCGCGGACAGTGGTGGGGCCGAACGGGGTAAGGAGCACGTCTTCGTCTGCCAGCGTCTCGACCACCGACTCCGCCGTTCCGTTCGTAACCTCGAAGATGAGTATGTTCGTTTCGACGGCATCCACGTCCAGGTCGAAGGTGGGAAGCGCCGCGACGGTCTCGGCCAGGCGCTGGGCCTTTTCGTGGTCCTGGTGGAGGTGGGGGCGGTGGTGCTCCAGCGCGTAAAGACCGGCGGCGGCCAGGATGCCGGCCTGTCGCATGCCGCCGCCAAACTGCTTTCGGACCCGTCGCGCCTCGTTGATGAGCGGGGCGGGCCCGGCGATTACTGAGCCTGCCGGGGCCCCAAGGCCCTTTGAGAGGGCGACCCAGGTCAGATCGAAGGGGGCGGCGTAGGCGTGCTCCGGCACGTCGCGGGCCGCGGCCGCGTTCCAGAGCCGCGCGCCGTCGAGGTGGAGGTGCAGGCCGTGCTCGCGGCCGATTTCGGCAATGCGCTCGATGCGGTCGAGCGGGTAGACGACGCCGCCGGCCTTGTTGGCAGTGTTCTCGACGGACACCACGCGGGTGCGAGGCGCAACCACGGCCTCGGGCCGGA
>CAZSBW010000118.1:0-7882 GCA_964604815.1 uncultured Salinivenus sp.
GACGACAAGAAGGAGAGCGACAAAAGACATGTGCGTTGACGTAGAGCGTTGCGTTTGCACCGAAAGACGGAAACGAAGCCCTGTTTACGCTGTCCTCGTCGTACGCGCTCCCGACGCCGAGTCCCGTCCCGTGTCGAGCCCCGCCGGCAGCGCCACGCCCATCGCCGCCGCCACCGCTCGCAGCAGCGCCGCCTCCTGTTCGTTGATGTGCTCGTCTGCACGCACGCACTCGACACAGGCCGAGAGCACCGCGTTCTTGACCTCGGGGGCCGCCGCAGCGAGCCGGTCGAGCGCTCGATCCAGCGCCTCCGGCTTCGGATCCACGAGGGCCTTGGGGACCGTGCCATGCGTCTCCGCCAGGGACTGATACGCCATTTGGAAGACGTGCCGGGCGTCTCCTTTCGTTGCGTGCCCGGCAAGGGCGAGTCCGGATAGCACGACCACTGCATCGTCGACCACTGCCTCGACGTTCTGGTGCATCACCGCGCCACTGTCGGGCCGCTCGGTGTGGTCGAGCTGATGGCGCACGATCGTTTCCAGCGCATGCTCAAAAATGGTGAGTTGGTCGTCGGCCTCCGCCAGGGCGCGCAGCGTCTCCCGGAATCGGGTGCGCTGATCGGGGGAGAGATCCCGCAGGGCCGGCGCGCCCAGTTCGACGAGCGGGAGGCGGAGGCGCCACTCCAGGTCCGCGATCGACGGATATGTTCGCTTCGTCTCGTCGACGACCGCCGGGGATTCCCGCTCTTGAAGGAGGTCCAGCTGGTGCTCTCGCATCGTCGCGTCCGCGTCGAGCACCAGCGCGTACCCGACGGCGACGGCGCCGAGCGGTTCGCGGACGGTGGTGAGGAGGGCGTCGGGGAGGGCCGCCCGAAGGGTGTCCGCGCTCCGCAGCGCGTCCGGTCCCATCGTGCCCGCCCGGTCGACGATCTCGTCGGCTGTGGGGTCAGGGGCCTCGTCCGGCTCGTCGGCCGGTTGGGGAGATGCCTGCCCCGGCTCAGCGGCCGCGGCCCTGAGCGATTCTCGCTCGATCTCGGGGTCGATGCGAAGGATGCGCTCCGTGGGAGACGGGTGCGTCGCAAACGAAAACCATTTTTCCTCCACAGCACTTGCGAAAAAAAGGTGGCTCATGGTGTCGGCGTTGTCGGTGTCCAGGATCGCGCCCGCCTCGTGCTCTCGAATGACAGCGAGCGCGCCGCCCACGCCCTTCGGGTTGCGCGTAAACTGGACCGCTGCGGCGTCCGCCAAGAATTCCCGCTCCTTCGAGACGTACGACTTCATCAGGCTTGCCCCGAGAAAGCCCATCAATCCAATCCATGACGTGGCTTGCACGACCGGAATCGCAATCCACTGCGTCATAATCATTTGAATCCCATAGGTCCAGGCGATCAGCCGAACGTTCAGTCGCATGTCGCCGCTGAGAATGTGACTGAACTCGTGCGCAATCATGCCCTGCAGTTCTGCGCGACTCAGGGTCTCGATGGCGCCCCGCGTCACCCCGATCGCGGCGTCGTCCGGTGTGTAGCCGGCCGCAAACGAGTTGATACCGTCTTCCTCAAGAACGTAGACCGCCGGGACCGACACGCCGCTCGCAATCGCCATCTCTTCGACGACGTTGAGCACTCGACGCTCCTCTGCATTGTCGGGGTCCTGGAGACGAGTGCCGCCCAGGCGTTCGGCGATGGCGAAGCCGCCCTGCCTGAGTTCCGAAGATTTCGACAGGCTGCCGCCCGCGATCACGATTATCATAACGCCTGCGGCAATCCATCCCGCAGTCGGCCCGAATATGATCCACAAGAGACCGGCTGTGGTCGCCACCGTTGCCCCTAGAGAAAGCAGGTACAGGACCACGAGCCAGGTGGTATTGTGCTGGGCCTGCTTCTGGCGCTCAAGAAAGTTGGGCATACTGTTACGGGAATAGAGTTCTACCGATGCGAGAAGGAGTCAGGACGATTGCAGGTTAGAGCGCTGATTGGAAGCCGGAGGCTCATTTGCCTCCGATGATCCGATTCTGCCCGGAACGGGCGGGAGAATGGAGAAAAGGGAGCGTGGAAGAGGACGGACGGATCGCTCTCTCGGATCGATACGGACAGAGCGGGTCGTCCGCTAATGAGAGCGAGCCTGCCGGTCGGCCGTTTCCAGCACCCATCGGGCGGCGTTGGCGTCTCCGATTCCCGTTAGGGTGCACAGCTCTGTAACGTACGGCTCTACCCGAGAATGGGGGGCCTCCCGAGGATGGGGACTCGGCTCGCTCTCTTGCAAAGCCGTAGAACGAAGGGTGTGCAACATGTCCTCCTCGATCCCCTCCGGAGGAGCTGCTTTGGCCTTCGGATCGAAGCCGTACAGCGTCATCTCATAGGTGGTGCTCTCAAAATTTCCTCCCGTTGCATGTTCTAACTCACAGCCTGCGTCGAGAAGGTGACTGCACGGAATGCGCGTTCCTCCCCACCAACCAGAGCGGACCTCCAGTCCTCCTTCCCTGATGGTGAGCGTCTTGTTGAAAGACTTCAGGAACGTAAAAAACAGTTTTATGCCCTTGAGGAATATAGCAATACCAAAACCAGCGGAGGGAATCCCGGCGGCCAAAATAACAAATGTGTCCTTCACACTAAGATCGCCCCCTCCCATTCCCAATTTCCATAGCATAAAAATCCCTACTACAGCACAGACGCCCCCTATAAGTAGAGGGAGCAGAAACGATTTCAAGCCTGGACGAAGATCCATTCGCAACCCTCCGCCGGCAAGCCGCTCCGTCTGATCCGACGCGGCAATTTCGTCAGCGGTATCGGCCGCATACAGGCTGTGCGACTCAGGCGACGACGCCTCGTCTGTGCGCGTCGAGTCTTGCGGGCTGTCGTCGGGCGTCTGTCCTGAAGACGACTCGTTCGCGGGCATCTGTCTGTTTGCTTGTTTTGAAGAGGGAGAGTGCGAGCATCGTGTTCGGTTTACTGATACGTGAATGGGTTTCTAAAGACAAGCTCCGCTGATAGCACAACACGGTCTTCCCCAAACGGAGAATATTGTTTACCTACCCGTGCACGGATCAGTATGTACGCTCGGCGAGTCACGAGCGGGAGACATTTGAATCCAGTGCCGACGTGAAACTGCGCTCTGGTCCAAGCCCCAGCGGCACCGGCACGCCGCTTGCTGCCGCCACCGCGCGCAGCAGCATCTCCTCCTGCTCCCCGATCCGGTCGTCCGCCCGCACACACTCGACACAGGCCGCCAGCACCGCCTCCTTCAGCTCGGGCGTGGCTCGGCTCAGCCGGTCGAGCGCCCGGCCCAGCGTGTCGGGGTCGACCCGTGTGAGGGGCGCGGGATCCGCCTCATTGCTTTCTGGTAGTGAATCGTACGCCTTGCGGACGGCGGCCTGCGCATCGTCCTCGTTTGCATGGCCGGTGCGGGCCAGTTTCGACAGCACAGCCGCAACGTCGTCCGCAATGGCCTCGAAGCGACGATGCGGGTCGGTCGGGCCGCTGGGCCGATCGTGGCGTTCGAGCTGGTGGCGCACGACGGTCGATAGGGCGACCTCAAAAATCGTGAGGTGCTCGTCGGCTGCCGCGAGGGCGGGGAGCGTCTCCAGGAGCCGGGAGCGCCGGTGGGGAGAGAGGTCTCGCAGAGCAGGGGCACTCAGTTCCACCAGCGGGAGGTGAAGGCGCTGCTCCAGGGCGGCGACGGACGAGTACGCCTTCTTCGTGTCGTCGACGATCAACGGGGGCTCCCGCTCTTGAAGGAGGTCCAGCTGGCGCTCTCGCATCGATGCGTCCTCGTTGAGCACCAGGGCGTACGACACGGCCGCGGCCCCGATCGGCTCGTGGGCCAGTGAAAGAAGCTCGTCCGGCAGGGCTGCCCGCAGCGCCTCGGCCTGCTGCAGGGGCCCGGATCGTTCCTCGGCCAGTTCGGGGGACGGTGTGTGAGCGGAAGAGGGAGCGGGGGCTTCCGAGGAGGCTGCACTTGACCCGTCTGAGGAGGACGCGTCCTCCTCCTGGTTCTCGAGGCTATACCCGATTCGCTGAAGCCGCTCCCAGACCGACGGGTGGGCGTCAAAGCGGCCGGCGGAAAAGGATCGTTCGACGGCCCGTGCAAAGAAGAAATGGTTGGCCGCCTCCGCTTCATCCGCCTCAATCGTGCTCTCCGCGTCGTGGTACAGGATGGTTGAGAGGGCGCCCCCAATCCCCGTTTTGCTCCGCGTAAACTCGACGGCCGCGGCGTCCGCCAGAAAGGTTCGTTCGTGCGAGACGTAGCTCTTCATCAGGTTTGCCCACCCGTATCCCGCGGCGCCAACCAGCGCTCCCGAGAGGGAGAAGAGCATTACCGGGGGGAAGCAGTTGAACTTTCGCAGACTCTCTATCATGATGAATTGAAGTCCCCAGGTCCAGCTCAGGAGCTGCAGGTTGAGACGCATGTCGCCGTTGAGAATCTGACTGAACACGTGGGCGATCATCCCCTGCAGTTCCTCTCGATCCAGGTGTGCGATGGCGCCTCGCGTCACCCCAATCACCGCATCCTCGGGCGTGTATCCGGCGGCGAATGCATTGATGCCGTCCTCGTCGAGCCCGTAGACGGCCGGCATGGGGACGCCCGCCGCAATGGCCATCTCTTCGACGACATTGTAGAACTGCTGCTGCGTTTCGGTGTCGGCCTGGTCTCGGAGACGAACCCCGTTCAGGTCGTCGGCGACCGCCGCTCCGCCCTCTCGCAGGTTTGCCCGTTTTCTGCCTGTTGCAATGGCGATCACCGCCAGGCAAAGGCCCGCGACAATCAAAAAGAGGATCACGCCGAGCGTCCCGCCCAGCAACAGGAACGGGAGGGCCGGGATACTAATGGCGACAACCACGCCGATCGCGTACAAAAGGACGAGAACTGTACTCTTCCGGCGCGCCGTTTCCTGTCGCTCAAAGAAGTTTTTCATGAGTCGTTGGTCGGGAACTGCGAAACCGGAGAGGAGGGGTGTTTAGCGCAGCTTTGGCTGGTTCCTCGTGGAATCTTTTGGGCACACAGGCTGAGGGAACCGAGATCATGCTTTCGATGCGTCCGTTTCCTCTTCGACTGCCGCCCAGAAGTCTTCCTCCGTCTGCACCTCGTCGGAAGAGGGCGCTTCTTCGACCGGGACCCGAAACGTTGCCTCGTAGGGCGAGGACGGTTCTTCATTTTCTTCATTTTTTTCATGAGGGAAAGACATGAGCATTAGCTCGGAGGCCGAGTCGGAAGACGCTCTCTCCACGTGCAGCTCCCAGTTCGGAAATGTGGGCTCCTCGCCCGACACGAAAAGGCTCCCTTTTTTGGGGGCGGGCGGTTTTGGAGAGGGGGTCGGGGGCTGATCCGCCGGAAGGGCAAACGAGATCGACACGTGAACCGTCTCTTTTCCGTCCGGCACGTGTCCCTGTACCGTCGCATTCTCGCTCCACTGCTCTCCTAAGTTCTTTGCTTTCTTGTCATTCTTTTTGAAATGAAATTGCCACTGATACCGGCAGAGTTCGACGTCGAAGGGGCCCCCGTCGGCGTCTTCCGGGGGAATGCCCGTGTCCACCTGTCCCTGGAGGGGACCGCTCACCCGCGCCGGCTCGGTCAGATGCAGAACCGACCGGCCCTGCCGTCCCCATCGTTCGAGCTGCGTCCAACAGTCAGCTACTGAAAAGCTCAATTGTCTGAGCAAACAAACGAGGAGAAAAAACGATGCTATGGAAGCAACACCTATAATGTCTCCCGAGCTGACAGAGTAGGACAGAACGGCAATGGACACAGAAAAGAGAACAATGGCTGACAAAAAAAGAACGCCTACTGTCGGCAGGAGGGTGTTCCAGAACACCGTCTTGGAACGATCGCTGATAAATTCGGGGACCTCCAAAGAGGCACTCCGTCGATTGCGAGCCGCGTTCATTCCAAATTGAGGAGTTGAACGCTTACCAATCACGGCGTTTATTGCCGACCAGTCGTTTCTAAATAAAACGGACAGACTCCATAAGAAAATTGAAGTGAAGAAGATATAAAGGGCAGTAAGGGCAATCATGATCACGCAGGCTGAGGTCAAACAGCTATCGAAATGAACGGGGCACGCGATTCCGGTTCACCATCCCTTCAAGAAGTGAGGTTTCACGTGTCGATCAGTGAAGGCGCATGGAGATCATTTTCCCGATTTGTTCGAAACCGCGCACCGTTTGAGTCCCGTTCGTAGAGATCTTTACAGGTCGGTAGAGGCAAAGGGTCGGGGCGTCCCATCAGAATGCGGATCGATACGGTGCGCTCCTCCCCGTGGGAGCTTCTATGCATCCGAGCCGAAGGTCACCTCGACGGCCTCTCGTTCCGCCTCTTGGTCCAGCTCGAAGGGCTCGGCTTCGCCGTAGCCGAGGAGGACTGCCAGCAGAACCGTCGGAAAAGATTCCCGCTCGGTATTGTACCGCATCACGGCATCGTTGTAGGCCTGTCGGGCGAACGCCACTTTGTTCTCCGTCGAGCGCAGCTCTTCTATCAGCTTCGAGATCGTTTGGTTGGCCTTCAGGTTGGGGTAGTCCTCGGCCACCATGAGCAGCTGCCCCAGCGAGCTGGACAGGCTCGACTCGGCCGCCGACAGCTTCTGCATCGAGTCGGGATCGCCGGGGCGGTCGGTCGCTTCGTTGCAGGCGGCCTGTGCCTCATTGCGGGCGCTCATGACGGCGTCGAGGGTGTCCTGCTCGTGCTCCAGATAGCCCTTTGCCGTCTCGACGAGATTGGGAATCAAGTCGTGTCGGCGCTTGAGCTGCACGTCGATCTGGGAGAAGGCATTCTCGTACCGGTTTTCGAGCTCGACGAGCGTGTTGTACTTCATGATTACGTACACCATCAGGCCAACGACGACGAAAGATTGAACGACGAGATAGATCAGAAGCCATTTCATTGAAGCCGAGGCGTAGACATGAACAGCAGAACTCGAATTCCAACGTTACACGGCTCCTGCGTCACTCGTATTCCGAGACGGCGCCCTCGTCCGGCGTCTCGATCGTCAACGTCTCCCCCAGCATCAGGAAGCCGCTGAGGACAATGGTTCCCAGCCCGCCCTTAATGAAGACCTGAGCATTCGGGTATTTCAACACAGCGAAAAACACACCCAGTGTGAGCAGGCCCCCGGAAATCCCGAAGAGAAGAAGCCCAATTCCCCGCATGAGGCGTCGAGACATTGGTTCTTCCCCCAGCATGAACGCCTGCCCGAACTGTAGCGGCCCCATTGCCATCATGGAGAACGCCGTTCCCATGACTCCCAGTTGTAGGTAGAGCTCCCAGTTTGGATAATCCGCTGTTTTGTAGAGGAAACCCATCGCTGCGAGGGCACCAGCGAGACAGAGGATCAGCCAGACGACCCCGGTGAGCCGCTGAAGGGTAACTTTCTGTTTCTCCGACAAGAACATGGTTGAGGATCTCTGCTTTTCAAGAGAGGTGATGAATAGACACAACAGAAAGTCTAACGAACCTTGCCTACTATGACAAGCGACGTTGTATGTTAGACCAGTCCGCCGGGGCTTACTGATACGTGATTGGGTTCCCACCGATCTGTATGCGATTGTGAGATTAAACGCGGTACACTGCTACTCGCCGCACGGGCTTCGTCTTTTTTGAAAGTAAATGTACGTTTTTTCTGGATATAGAAATGCACAAAAAAGATCACGGCAGGCGAAGAAACGACCTGAACATGGGAATCTCAGATTCCCTCCCTCCACTCCACTGAAGGGGATCCGAGATCCCCATTCTCAAACTCTCCCGACGATTGTCGGGATCAGACATGAGAAATTTCGGACGTTCCGTTCCGGGACTGTTCCGAGCGGTCGTTTCTTCGAGGCCGGAGAAGTCGTTCTGTCCTCCCTTCGAAGTACTTCTCATCTGGATGGCGTCCGGTGGTTAATCTCGAAAAGGC
>CAZSBW010000119.1:0-7836 GCA_964604815.1 uncultured Salinivenus sp.
TCGTGAACGGTCCACACCAGCCTGGTCCCACAAAGGCGTGCCCATGCGAAGAGGAGCAGCTCCGCCGTGACGTAGAAGTAGGCCGCCAGCGGCGACGGATAACTCAGGAAGTCCTCCGGCCAGTGCACGTGCCACACGTCGTAGCGCCGCTGGAAGGGCTCAAACATGGTAAACCCATCTACCTCTACGTTCTCCTCTGCTTCCATCGCCTCGTACAGCAGGCGGGTATACGGATTGCCGTTCTCGCTCGAAAATCCCGGCCAACCGAGCACCCTCAGCGGTCGGTCGGGATCGGCGCAAGGCCGTCCTTCCTGTCGATCATCCGTCATCAGCGATCCGGGTTTCGTCTGTAGTCAGCCAGTCGGAGAAGGACCGGTCGAGCAGTGCCTCCAGCCGGTGCACGTCGTCGCGGTAGGCATTCGCCAGGCGGGCCCGGGCCGCGTCCGGCAGCGGCGGCTTTTGCAGATTCGCGTTGCGCACCGCCATGAGGATTCGGTCGCGGACGGCCTCCGGGAGGACGAGACGCGACCACCGTCGCAGAACATGATCGGAGTTGTTGATGAATTGATGCAGCCAGTCGAGGGTGGGGACCCCCGTGGCGCGGCGACGAATCCCGGTGTCCGGCGTGAAGGCGGAATCTACCCCGAGCGTCCGGTACACTGTCTGAGCGAACCCGATCGGATCGCCCGTTAGTTCCTCGAAGCGGTAGACGTGGAGTTGTTCGCGGTCGAAGTAGTTCAGATAGCGCGCCAGCTGACGCCCGTAGAACCCCATGCGCCGGTAGTGCCACGACCACTCCCATCCCGCTTCCACCCGCTCGTCTTCAGCATCGAGGGCCGCCTCGAAATCCCCAAGTGGCTCGCGACCGCTCTGAACAAGCTGGAGGTAGTGCGAGTGCGCACGCACGATCGGGTTGCGGAGAACCGCGATCAGCGAGGCGTCGGGACACCGCTTGTGCAGGAGGCGTGGCGCGTCCTCGTCGTAGAGGTACACGGGCGATGCCTCGCCCACGACGGACTCGTTCGTCGCCTCCGAAAACAACGCCCGGTAATCGTCCATCGTATACACGACTCCGGACTCTCGATTCGCCTCCTCATCTCCCGTCCCGGCCATCTCGGGGGGATTTTCCGCGTAGGCAAAATAGCACGGCTCCTTCACCGGACTCATAAACACGTCCGGGTGCTGCCGCAGGTAATCGTACAGCGAGGTCGTGCCGGATTTGGCCGCCCCTATGACGAATGTGTTCGGCATTGTCGCCATCGGCGTAACGCGCGTTCGCAAAAGTCGAGTGGGCCAGTCAGCCTGTCCGTCCCGGAGTGGAGCCCGTCTCCCGCTGAGTGAAGGCGCGGCAAGTGCTCAGACGAACAGGACGAGGCGGCACGCAGCAACGCTGCATTCGCAACCGGAACGCAACGGCACGTTAAGCAACTTGAGCAGGAATCAGGTGATCCCCGGACCTGCGTTGAGAATGGGGACGGCACCTGGACCTCGCCGGACGTATGAGCGGATGCTCCACGGGACCCGGCGTCAATCCTCGACCAAAATCTGAACCCTCCCTCGATACAGTCAGGACTTCCCGGTTTCTTAGGGAACCCCCATCGCCCGTTTTGCAGCCCCAGAACCGGGGGGCCGTTCCGATACGTTGACGCTCCCGCGCCCCACCTCCGCATGGACAATTCGTCGAAGAACGACACCCCTTCTCCCCGCGCCCATTCGGACGAAAGCGATAAGACGACCGACTATGCCGACCGCATCCTGAAGGGAGGCGGTTCGGTCTTTTCCGGATCGCTCGTCGCAAAGGCCGTCGGCTTTGCCCTGCAGGTCGTTCTCGGCCGGAGTTTCGGCAAGACCCTGTACGGCGTCTACAGCTTCGGGCTCTCTATCCTCCGGGTCGTCCGCGAGCTCGGCACCCTTGGACTTCAAAACGGCGTGGTTCGGTTCGGCGCCGAGCACCGCGAGAGTGGGGACGAGGCTGCACTGAAAGGAACCTTCCTGGCCGTCGGAGGGCTCGGGATTGGGGCCGGACTTCTGCTGAGCGTAGCGTTCTATCTGGCCGCCCCGTGGCTGGCCGAGGTCGCCCTCAAAAGCACGAACGATCCGCTGATCTTTCAGCTTTTTGCGGCCGGACTGCCGTTTTACATCCTTACCTACCTCGGCTCCCGCATGGCCCGCGCACTCGGCAAAATGCGGGTGGACGTGCTTCTCGACTCGATTCTACAGCCGGCCCTCTTCCTGCTACTCGCAGGCATTCTCTTGCTGTTCGGACGGGGATTCACGACGGCCCTGTACGCCTTCCTGGCGTCCACCGTGCTGGCCGCCGGAGCATCGGCATACGCCATCTACCGCTTGTTTCCGCCGCTCTTTTCGTCCCTATCCCCGACGGTCAACCTTCGGAGCCTCCTGCGCTTTTCCCTCCCCATCGTGGGGGTGAGTCTCGCCAGCATGGGCCTCGCCCGGGCCGACCGAATCATGCTCAGTCCGCTCGCCGGGGAAGAGGCCGTGGGCCTCTATACAGCCGCTTCCAAAATGTCTGTCCAACTCCGGTTTGTTCTATTCGCGCTCACGGCCGCGTTTTCCCCGGTCATCTCCGAACTGTACCACAGCGACCGGACCGACGAGCTGGCCCGGCTCTACGCCGACACGGTCCGGTGGATTACAATCGGCACCCTTCCGCTGGCGGTGGTCCTGATCGTGTTCGCTCCGGACATCATGGCAATTTTCGGGCCGGACTTCCGCGAGGGAGCGGTCTTGCTCCGGCTGCTGTCGGTGGCCTACGTCGTGGTCGCGGGATCGGGATCGGTAGGGCACATGTTGCAGATGTCGGACCATCAGGACTTCACCTTCTGGGTGAATGCCGGCACAGCCGTATTGAACATTGGCCTCAACTGGACCCTCATTCGATGGTATGGCGTGGTGGGAGCGGCCATCGCAACAGGCACGGCCCACATCCTGGGCAATCTCTTCCAGCTGTGGGGCCTCTACCACTTCACCCGCATCCAGCCCTTTCGTTGGAACCTGTGGAAACCCCTTGCGGCAGCGGTGGCATCGGGGGGAGCAGCGTGGATGCTCTTCGCCCAGCTAGCAGTCTCGACCCGCTGGATGGTTGGCATTCCAGCGGCCCTCCTTATTTACGGCGGCCTCCTGCTGGGGCTGGGCCTTGCCCCCCGCGACCGGACCATCGTGAATGAGCTGTGGACGGAACTGCGAGCACGCCTGGGCACGTAGGTCACTTGCACGGTGAGACTCGGCACCCGCCAGGGTGAAGCGCGCCTTTTCCCAAGCTCTCACTTCCTATGTCGGTTTTCGGTGAGGCTGAACCTTTTCTGCGGCGGCAATATCTGTTTGTCCGCCAGCAATTCCAGCACCTTCAGGCTGTGCTGAGCTACCTGTCCGGCCGGCCTCTCCCCGACACACGGTTCGTCTTGTTTGGACGGGGGCGCTCGGGAACGACGGCGCTCGTGAGCATGCTTGACGATGTTCCGGGGCTGCAGTGCGAAGGAGAAGTGCTCCACGACTACGTCCCCTTCCCCTATCGGCACGTGCTGGGCCGCGCAGCCTGGAGTTCAGCAGCGGGGTACGGGTGCAAAATTCTCAGCTACCAGATCAAAGACGTACAACGTCCGCCTGAACCGCGGACGGACTTTCTCCGCACCCTCCACCACGAGCACGATTTCCGGATCCTGTACCTGCGCCGGAAAAACCTGCTTCGCCACGCGCTCTCCAACATCCGGGCGCGACGGGAGACGTTTCACCGAAAGAAATCCGACCCGGACGCCAAGCCGACAGCCCTTTCCGTAGATCCCAGCCACGTGCTGGAGTGGATGCAAAACAGCAAGGCCCTCAGCGAGTACGAGCACTCACTCCTTGAGGGCGTACCGTACCTCTCCCTGACCTACGAGGAACATATCCGCCACGCGGACGGCCACCAGTCGACCGTCGATCTCATCTGCGACTTTCTGGAGATCGAGTCGAGCCCGGTCGAGAGCAGCTACCGCAAGGTAGCTCCCCGTTCTCTGAAGGACCGGGTAGCAAACTACGACGAACTGTCCCAGCGACTCGAGGGCACCCCGTACGCCGAGCATCTCGACTAAGACGGTAGGGATCCCCCTTCCGTCTGAAGCACCGCATCATCCAGGACCGCGAGTCCGTGGATGCAGACGTGGACGTCCGACGAATACTGGTACGCGTCTACCAGCGCACCGCTCGACACGTCGACCTGTAGAACGGACGCAGGAGAGATGCCAATGAACAGTGTATCCTCCTCCCGAGCGAGTCCCCGCACGAAGAGCGGCTTTGCAACCGAGCTCTCGATCATGCCAACCTTCCGCAGGACCTCCTTTCCCCAGTACGCAGGAATTTCCCAGCGAATGAGGTCGCGGACCCACTCGTAGTCCGTAAGATCGATCGTCCGCCGAAGCTGCCCGGCGTCCAAATCGTAGAACCGAACGGCTTTTCCGAATGAATCATTGACGATTGCGATCCCGTCGTCCCCGATGACAAGGTTGTGTCCTCCTTGGAGTCGCTCGTGCCGCAGCACCACCTCTTCAGTCATCAGGTTCGCTACCACACCGTATGCATTAAACAACGCGTAGAGCGATCCGTCGTGGATCTCGACGGTGTTGAGGTGAAGGTGATTCTCGGAGTCCGTTGCGGACGGGTCAAGAAACCGAAGCCGGTTGTCAGCGCTTTTATCGATGTCGAGAGGGTTCACCCCAAGAGCGTTCTGGAGAGCATCCATCTCTCGGGGCCAGTATGCACGAACTCGCTCCCCGGTTTCCAAATCGTACTCCACTGCCGCATCGATCGCCGTGGACGTTACCCACACTGTCCCACGGTCGGTCAAGGCAATCTCATGGAGCCCGACCATCAGCCCATCACTGACAGCATCCACTTGGTTGAGGCAGGCGTCGTACAGCTCGAGTGTGTGGTACGTAGACGCAACCACTCGCCCGCCCGCCTGCCGGATGCCCCGACACCCTCGCCCATTGCCTCGTGGATTCGGATCTTCTTCAATGGTGGGGTTGCGCGGACGGATGGGGACTTTCGCCTCAGCCGTCTTCGAATCCCAGTCGAGAATCACCAGCTCGCCCCCCGCTGCAATCGGAGCCGCCCGCACGACGGTCCCAAACGCCAGTGCGCGTTGTCCTGTCGAAGAGCCCTCAGCCGCCGACTCTCCTCTCCCGAACATCAACGAAAAGTCACTCAGTGCCTCATCTAAGACTTCAGGATTGATCATTTTGCGGGGAATTAGCCTCGGCTGAGACGATGAAACGAAGATCGTGAATACAGCGCTTCATGCAGGTTTACTATGGTTGTTTTTTCGCTTTAGGGAAACACGAGGAATCTCTGATCCGGCAATCGTTGTTCCAGGACGCGTAGGCCCTTCGATCCGTCTTCTTTTCCTCCAAACGTGGACTTTCATGGATCGCCCAATCTTCATTGTTGGATGCCCTCGATCCGGAACGGGCATATTTCACCAGTTGGTACGGCTTCACCCACAGATGGCCTGGATCACACCGTTTACCAACTGGATCTGTGGAAAAACGTGGTTCCGGAGCGTTCCCCCTACCACTGCCCGGCGTGTGGAATGGATGCTCCAGCGTCTACCAACCGCCGCGCTTCCCCCTTTTCTGGAAGGTCCCTTCGACGGGTCCCTTGGCTTGTTCTCCGTCTTCGAGACCTGCGAAGGCCACTCCATCTGGAACCAAGCGCTCCCACGGGCGGAAAACCATCGGGCAACGGAGGCCGACGCGACGCCCGCCGTTCAGTCGTACATCCACGATGTCGTCCGTTGGCACTACCGCTACCACGATCGTCCCCGATTCGTCTGGAAAACGCCGAAAAACGCCTTTCGGCTCCGGTTTCTTCACGCCCTCTTCCCCGAGGCCTATATCGTCCACCTAATTCGGGACGGCCGGGCCGTCGCGGCTTCAATCCTGAAGCGGCGACGTGCAGACGGTGGTCTCCATCAATGGTGGGGCGTACGACCACCAGGGTGGCAGTCCATGCAGTCTGCCCCTCCGATCAAACAGGCAGCCTGGACCTGGCAACAATGCATCGATCAAATTCGCACCGACGCAGCCCGCTTCCCTGAAAACCACTACCTGGAGGTCCGATACGAGTCGTTCCTTGAAACCCCCGGCTCAGTGCTCCGCCGTGTATTCGCCACCGCAAACCTTTCTCCAGAGACATTTTTTACGGCACAAAATCAGCGGCAACTGGAGAAGGTGCATCCCCCTCAAAAATCATGGCGGGCGCGACTCCGAGACGAGCAAATCGACCTTCTCGAAGATACCCTGGGCTCGAAGCTTCAGGAATGCGGGTATGGCGATCAAGCAAATCCAAGATAGTCTCGGCGCCCAGTGGCAGAGCTTCTACTGCGGATCCTCCTTGTCCTCCTCTTCCATCGGCCTCCACCCACGGCGCACCCGCATCCCGACGAGCGCGAAAATTCCGCCGTAGACGAAGATCGTGCTCGCCCACGCAATCCAGGTGCCGTACCGGTCGGCCGTTGGCTCAAAGCGCATCTCCAGCGTGTGCTCCCCCTTCGGGACGTGCACCCCCCGGAGCAGATAGTCGGCACGGTGAATGGGCACTTGCTCCCCGTCCAGGTACGCATTCCACCCGGCCGGATAGTACACCTCGCTCGCCACGAAGAAGCGCGGGGCATCCGTCTGCACAGTCCACCGGATTTCCTCCGGCGCGTACGACTCTAGGGTCACCTCCGCAGTGCTATTGCTGTCGATAGGCGTCACCGGCCCGTCGAGGGGCTCGGGGAGAAGGGCGGTCTGCCGGGGCTCGAAGGATGGGGACCGGAGCCGCGACCAGGTCTGTTTCGGATCCTCGACGACCTCCGTCTGCCCCACGAGGAAGCCGCGGGGCACAGCGTCGGTATTTTCGAGCACTAGCACGCCGGACTGCTCGCTGCGGTAGGCCACCTCGGTGCCCGGCAGCTGTTGCCGCGCCACGACGTAGCGGGTGTTCATGAGGTCGAGGGCGTTTTCGTTCGGCCCGTCCGACACGTTGGCCCGCAGGATGTGATCGAGGTAGTCCTGATAGCGCTGCAGCTTGGCCCCGTGGTAGCCGCCCACATTTTCGTAGTGATACGACGGGCGCGCGGTGCTCGTGGGATCCCCCTCTACCAACGAGAGCACGCGGAAGCGGCCCAGCCCGCCAGCCTCCTCCTGTCTCTTCTTGATGAACTGATCGAACTGGTACGTCGGAATCGACTGCTCGACATCCTGGGACGAGTACCGCTCTTCTCCCATGTAGCGTGCGTCCACGCCCCAGAGGTCGATCGCCACGATGGCCACGACCGCGAGGCCCGCCCCCCACGCCGGGAGGGTCTTGCGGCGGTACAGCACGAGCGCTCCCGCCGCCAGGAGGAGGAAGAGCATCGTCCGCTGCGCATCGGTCGTAAAGGCGCTGCGCCGCTGCTCTTTCTGCTTCTGCATCTGCTTCCGCACCGCCTGCTGCACCCGCGGATTCTCGGGCGAGACGTTCGGGTTCTGGCGAAGCAGGGCCTGCCGGATGCGCTGCCGCTCGTTGGGCTTCTCGAAGTCGAGGAACGTATTGGGGGTGAGCCACACCAGTGCCACGATCCCGAACACGACCCCGAACGAGAGGAGGAGGGGGCGCTGCCGGGTATCAGGAGCCTGCGCTCGTCGTCCCCGTCGCTCTTCTCGTCGCAGCGCATAGTCAAGCCCAATCCCGGCCAGGACGACTAGGGCAAGGGCCGTGACGCTCAGCCACATTTCTGGTCCCCGGAAGGCATCGAAAAACGGGAAGTACTGGAACATCGGCCCGTTGAGCCACGCGGCGTTCTTGCCCAGCGCG
>CAZSBW010000120.1:0-7789 GCA_964604815.1 uncultured Salinivenus sp.
GCGGGGCCGAGCGCATCGAAACCGGTACGGTGAGCTGGCAAGGATCCCCGCGTTACTGATCCGTGCACGGGTAGTTAAAAAATATTCTCCGTGCGAAGGGGACCGTGTTATGTTATCAGCGGAGATCGTCTTTAAGAACCCATTCACGTATCAGTAAGAACGCACAGTGGGCCGATGACCATACTCCCATCGATCCCGGTCTCGACACCTACGCGTCACAGACCTTCACGAAGGCCTACGTGCGCCACCTCCTGACACGCCGAGAACACCTGGGGCTCCAGATCGCCTCGCAGCAGAACCTTGCCTTCTACTGCTGGCTCATGCGGGAAGCGCGGGCGGCGACTCAGGCCGACCGATTTGCGACGTGGAAGGACCAGGTCCAGCCCCGAGTGTCGCGACGCCTGTAACTCTGCGGATCCCTCTCGTGGACCGCGGGCGTGCGACGCGACCGGCGGACTGTACGTCCGACGCGGTTCCGGTTCTCGGTCCGGATGCTACGCCAGCGCGCCATTCGTGAGGAGCACGGCGCCGAGCAGCGCAATCATGATCTGCGTCCCGGCCAGCAGAAGGCTGGTGCGAAGACGGTCGGAATTGAGAGACGGGCGATACAGCTCGAAGTAATCGGTCTTGCGGTCGGTCATGGCTCGGTTGGCTGGGTTGGGTTCACAGTGCGCGATCGCTGGGAGCCCGGGCGGGCGGCGCCCTGGGCGGCGGAGATTGCCTCCGTTTCGTCAGTCAGGGACACGCGCGATGACCGACCCCGTTCGAGGAGGTGCGATGAGACGGCCGTTCCGTGCGACGGATGACGGAAGATGCTGTGAAGGCAGCAACCGATTCACCGCGGTCGAGAACACGGCCGCCTCCACCGACCTCCCCCGCACCGTCGTGCAGCAGCTTTTGGGGGACGCAGGGCAACCGCATGCTAGAATTCACAGTGGGCGATGGAGGCTCACGTGCTAAGAAATGTATGTGAGCGTTGGAGTATGTGCGTGGGCCAGATTGCCCTCTGAATGGGAATGCGGGCTCTCCTGAATTCAAGATGCGATTGCCGTGCTCGGGGACGAAGAAAGTTGACGACGCGACCCCCCCCAAACCCTGACGGTGGAGAGCACGCATCCAAGCAATGGTCCGTCCGTAGAAAGGGAGGCAGCTACGCCGCTACGTTCGACGATACCCGCCTGTGTCCAGCATCCATGCTCCGCCTCCTCCTCTACGCCGTCGCCGGCCTCCTCGGCCTCGCCGTCGCGGGCTACTTCACCATTGCCGCCCCCATCGCCGACGCCCGCTTCAACACGAGGCCCGACGGCCCCGCCGAGCCGCCGAGCGACCGGGCGCAGGCGGTGCACGACACGCTGATGGCGGCCGACCTCCACAACGACCTCCTCCTCTGGCCCCGCGACCCGCTGCAGCGCTACGACCGCGGCCACTCCGACGTGCCGCGGCTCCGGGAGGGCGGCGTGGGCCTGCAGGTGTTCGCCGCCGTCACGCACGTGCCCTTCGACCGCAGCTACGCAGGCACGACCGGCGACTCCGATCAGATCCCCTATCTCGCCGCCGCCCAGCGCTGGCCCCTGCGCGCCTGGACGAGCCGCCTGGACCGGGCGCTCTACCAGGCCCGCAAGCTGCGCCGGGCTGCGGAGCGCGACGACGAGCTGACTGTTCTCCAGACCCGGGCCGACCTCCGCCGCATCCTCGACCGTCGAACGGATAGGCCGACCGTGCTGGGCACGCTCCTCGCTGTGGAGGGCCTGCACGCGCTGGAGGGCAAAGTTGCCCACGTCGACACCCTCGTCGACGCCGGCTACCGCATGATGAGCCTCACCCACCTTCACGACAACGCCCTGGGCGGCTCGAATACGGGCATGGAGAAGGGCGGCCTCACCCCCTTTGGCAAGAAAGCACTCGCGCGACTGGTTGAACGAGATGTCATCATCGATCTCGCCCACGCCTCCGACGCCCTCATCGACGACCTGCTGGCCCGCACCGACGCACCGGTCGTCGTGTCCCACACCGGTGTGCGCGGCACCTGCGACAGCCCCCGGAATCTGAGTGACCGTCACGTTCGGGCGATCGCCGAACAGGACGGCGTCATCGGGATCGGCGTCTGGGAGCGCGCCGTTTGCGGCGACACCCCAGCTGCCACCGCCCGGGCCATGAAATACGTGGCCGACCTCGTGGGGGTGGAGCACGTGGCGCTCGGCACCGACTTCGACGGAACGGTCTCGGTGCCGTTCGACGCGGCGGGCCTGCCCCACCTCACCGAAGCGCTCCTGGAGGCGGGCTTCACACCGGGCGAGGTCGAACAGATCATGGGCGGGAACGTGGTGCGGGTGCTGCGGCAGACCCTGCCGGCGGTAGAGTAGCGGGCCACGCCGGGCGGAGCGCGCCATTTTTTCGCTGCTCTATAAACCAAAAGCAGAATAAATCGAGAAAAGAGTACGCTTGTCCAGGGACGTGGCTGTGTGTCTTTCGGAAAAACACGACCGAATTCACCCATGCTTCCCGACACGAGCGCGCGCTTCCCCGGTGCGAAATGCGTTTTGCTCATCGCCGGCTTTTGTCTTCTGCTGCCGTCAGGCCCGGCGGGCGCGCAGGGCCTCGCGTCGCTCACGGGCACGGTCACCGATGCCGACGATGAGACCGGCCTCGTTGGGGCCGAGGTGCAGCTTCGGAACGTAGAGACGGGCGAAGTGCCCCACCGCACCACCACCGACCCCGACGGGACCTATCAGTTTGATCGCATCCGCCCCGGCTCCTACGCCCTTGAGGTACGGCTGGTGGGATACAAGGGGCGTGGGATCTCCCTGATTATCGAGGCGGGCGAGTCGCGCGTCCGCGACGTGACGCTGGAGCGGGAGACCGAGAACCTGGAAACCATCGTCACGTCGGCGTCGCGCCAGCGCGAACAGTTGCTGGACGCCCCCGCGTCGGTCTCCGTTCTCGACGCGGACCGGCTTCAGCGCGAGGCCGCGACCTCCTCGGCAGAGGCGCTGCGGCACACGCCGGGCGTCGATGTGGCGCAAACCGGCGTGGACCGGCGCGAGATTGCCCTCCGCGGCTTCAACGGGGTCTTTTCGGGCACCCCCTACGTGCTGGCCGACCACCGCCCGGCCGCCGCGCCGCTGCTGGGCTTCAATACCTACGGCGTGATGCCGGGCATGACCCTCGACCTGGACCGGATCGAGGTCGTACGCGGCCCGGCCTCGGCGCTGTACGGGCCGGGCGCCAGCGGTGGCGTCGTGCACCTCGTCACGCGGAATCCCTTTCGGGACCCCGGCACCTCCGTGGCCCTGACGGGCGGCTCTCGGCGGTACGCCGGGGCCCAGGTGCGGCAGGCCGGCGTGATCGACGGCACGGTCGGCTACAAGGTGACCGGACAGGTGGGCCGGGCCGACGAGTGGGGCCTGGACCCGCAGGATCCGCAGGACGCGGCCGAGATCAGCCGCTACCGCCAGTATGAATCGAACGAGGCGATCCCGTCGGGCCGGGAGACCGTCGATGGCCGGCTCCGCCGCGAAGACCTCTTCTGGAAATACCAGGCGAACGGGCTGCTCACGTACCGTCTCGGCGCCGGGTCGTCCCTGTCGCTCCGGGGGGGCTATTCCTCGCTCACCAGCCCGCTGCAGTCGAGCATCGGCACCGTGCAGGCCAGCGGCCTCGGGACCAGCTACGCCCAGCTTCGCCTGGAGACGCCCGACTGGTCGGCGCAGGCGTATTTGAACCACAATGAAGCCGAGGAGGACCTTTATCTCTACCGCACGGGCACCTCCCCGATCAACGAGGCGCTGCAGTGGGGCGGGCACGTCACCTACTCGTTCGACGTGGGGACGCTCGGCACGCGGGGCCTCGTGGGCGGCGAAGGGTCCGTCACGCGGCGCACTGGAACCGGCGCCGAGGCGCTGACCGCCGGGGTGGACGACGTGGAGGAGATGGGTGCGTTCCTGCACACGACCACGCCCCTCGCGTCGACGCTCGACCTCACCCTCGCGGCCCGCGCCGACTACTCCAGCATCACGGACGACGTGCACGTCTCCTCCCGCACGGCCTTCGTGTTTGCCCCGACCGACCGACACGCCCTGCGGGCCAGCTACAACCGCGCCGTGGCCCCGCCGGCCGCCAACCTGCTGTTCGGCACGCGGCTGACCGGCGGCCTCTCGCCGGACCTGCAGACGATCACCCACACAGTCGAGCTGGGGTACAAGGGCGCCCTCACCAACCGCATCCGGCTCGATCTGGACGCCTACTACGAAGAGCAGCACAACGTCGTCGCGCCCGTGTCCGCCGATCCGCTTGCTTACCGCGACGCCGGAACTATCACGTACTGGGGGGGCGACGTGTTGCTCACGGCCCGTCCCACCACCGCGCTCCGCACGTCCGGCACGCTCTCGGTCGTGAGCGACGACCTGTTCGCGGGGGGCGACGCGGCCCTGAACGCCCCCGCGTTGAAGGTGCAGGGCGGTGTCGATTACGGCCTGCCCGCCGGGTTTTCGGTGGGGGCTACGGTCCGCCACGTGGACGGCTTTCCCGTGCGCTCCGGCCCGTATTTCGGCGACGTCGACGCGCACACGCTGCTCGACCTGCGGGCGGCCTACAACGTGCCGGCGGTGCCGGGCCTCCGCCTCACGCTCACCGGCACCAACGTGCTCGACGACCGGCACCGCGAGTTCGTGGGCGCCCCGGCCCTGGGCCGCATGCTGATGGGTCGCCTCACCTACGAGTTTCCGTAGCGGAGACCGTTCTCGAAGAGAGACCGAGGCCGTCGCACGTTAGAGCTCAACTCGATCGATGGGAGGCTCGCATGCCAAGTTTCTTTCGAGTGTGCCGTAAACGTGTGGGAGTGTGTGGGGCGAGCGGCTTCTTCTGACGAACGATAGAGCCAAGCCTGATCCAAGATGCAATCGCCCTGGAGAGGGGTGCTGGGGCATTGACGCTGTCTTCACGATTTTTGTATCTTCTCTGTCGAGAATTCAGCCGACCCGAGTGGGCCACCTGCCAGTGCCGAGCGGACGTAACCGCCGCCATCTGACAAATCAGACGTGCAGTCCCACGAGACGCGGGTCGGCCCCGCCCCCTGCCCAGAAGATATTCCTCTTTTTTCCATGGTTTCGTTCCCCACCCCCCACCTCACCGGCGGCTGGACGCTGTTGCTCGTCGGGATCTTTCTCCTTCTTTCGGGACCCCGCGCGGCCGCTCAGGATCCCGCCACCGTTACCGGGACCGTCGTCGACATTCAGCAGGACGCGCCCCTTCCGGGGGCCAACGTCGCTCTTCGCACGGAAGACGCTACGGCGGCCGTAAAGGGAACCTCGACGGATGCCGACGGCAGGTTTCGGCTCGCCGACGTGGAGCCGGGGCAGTACGTGGTCCAGGTTCGATTTGTGGGGTATACGGAACAGCAGGTCACTGTGACGCTCGAGGCGGGGGAGACGCGCACCCTCGACGTGACGATGCAGCCGGAGACCCAGAGCCTCGAAACGGTGGTCGTGTCCGCCTCGCGCCGCCAGGAGAAGATCCTCGACGCCCCGGCGTCCATCTCGGTGCTTGAGCCCGAGCAGATCGATCGGGAGGTGAGCACCTCCTCGATCGAGTCGATTCGGTCGACGCCGGGCGTGGACATGGCGCAGACCGGCCTCGACCGGCGCGAGGTGACCCTCCGCGGCTTCAACGACGCGTTTACAGGGGCCACCTACGTGCTTACGGACTACCGCCAGGCGGCGGTGCCGTCCCTCGGCGTCAACGTGTACAGCATCATGCCGAACATGTCGATCGACGTGGAGCGGATCGAGGTGGTGCGCGGGCCCGGGTCGGCGTTGTATGGGCCCGGGGTGAGCAACGGCGTCATTCACTTCTTTACGAAGAACCCCTTCCAGCATCCCGGCACGTCGGTTTCGGCGGCAGGGGGCTCGCGATCACTCTTCAGCGGGCAGTTCCGGCATGCGGGGACGATTGGGGAGCGTTTCGGCTATAAGGTGACCGGGCAGTTCGCGCGCGGGAACGAGTGGGAGCTGGATAGCGACAACCCCGCCGACGCTCGGGAGAGGGAGCGGTACCGCGTATACCAGGATCCCAACGACCCGGAGTTGGAGGGGCGAAACTTCGTGAGGGGCGACTTCGATGACGATGGCGATCCGGAGGCGCAGCTGCGCCGGGAGGAAATCTACCGGAAGTTCAATGCAAACGGCATGCTCCAGTACCGGGCCGACTGGGCGACGATTTCGGCCAACGGCGGCTACGGCCAGATCACATCGCCGGTCCAGTCGGGCATCGGCACCCTCCAGCCCAATGGCTTCGGCTACAGCTACGGGCAACTCCGCGTGGAGGCCGGAAATCTGTTCGTGCAGGGCTACGTCAACACCAATTTCGACGGCGGGAATACCTACGTCTACGGGTCGGGGGAGACGATCGTCGATCAGAGTGTGCAGTGGAACGGGCAGGTGCAGTACGACTTCCGGGTCAACCCGATCAGCACTCAGTTCATCGTGGGGGGAGACGCCGACATCACCAAGCCGCGGACGGACGGCGAGATTCTGGGCCGCAACGAGGACGACGACCACATCAACGAGTACGGCGGGTACGCGCAGTCGACGACCGACCTGACGTCCAGGCTCACGCTCACGCTGGCCGGGCGCCTCGACTACAACAACATCATTGAAGAGGCCCGTGTCTCGCCCCGGGCGGCCCTCGTCTTCAAGCCGGCCTCGAACCATACCCTCCGGGGCAGTTTCAACCAGTCTCTGTCTTCGCCCGGCACGAATTCCAACTTCCTCGACATCGAGGCCCAGCGGCAGCCCCTGGGCAACGACAAGGACCTCGTGTTTCAGGGCCTCGGGGCCGCCGACGGCTTCACGTTCGACGAGGCTTGGAATGATGGGCAGAAGAACGGTCCGGTCCGGTTCTCCCTTCCGGTCGATCCCTTCTTCAAGCAGGAGTATACCGCCGACGCGCTGCCGATGGCCCCGATGTATGAAGCCGTCAGGAGTCAGGTTATTGAATTCAGTGGCGGCAACGGGGGCGCGCAGTTCACGGATCCAGTCCGGTCCCAGCTTAGGGAGCAACTGGGAGGACTCCCAGAGAATGTTGACGTCGACGACCAGCTCGACGCGCTTGCCCAGCTGTTTCAGTACATTGGTTCCTCCGAGCGGAACAACCTGCAGCGGTTCTTCGGTCCCGGCGATTCAGACAATCCGCGCAACCGGACCGACGCGGTGACTCTGGGAATTCCTGATGACAGCAAGAATGGCTTCCGGGAGGTGGACAGCGCGCCCGACATTTCCCCGCTGAAGCAGACCACGACGCAGACGTTTGAGGTCGGCTACAAAGGCGTATTCGCCGACCGAATCCTCGTAAACGTGGACGGCTACTACGAACGGAAAGAAGACTTCATCAGCCCTCTTCAGATCGAATCCCCCCTGGCGTACCTTCAGGAGACGGGGTTGAGCAAGGATGTTAGGAGCCGGTTGGGCGAGATCTTCAAAGAGGACGACGCGCGAATACAGGAGCTGTTGGCAGAATTGAGCATCCCGGAGGGCGTAGCCGGGGACATTCTCGCTGGTCTCGTCGGAGCCGGGCTCAATAACACGCCTACGGCCGTCGTGCAGCCGGATCAGGAGGTGCTCCCGGACGGCGGGGACGATAACGAAGTTGGGGGCTTCCTCTCGTACCGAAACTTCGGGACGGTGGAGTACTGGGGGATCGACGCGTCCGTACAGATGCAACTCACGGACCAACTGGACGCGTTCGGCAACGTGTCGATCGTGAGTGACGATTTCTTCGACAACCAGGAGCTGGA
>CAZSBW010000121.1:0-7788 GCA_964604815.1 uncultured Salinivenus sp.
CCCACTCCTGAAACGGAGCAGAAACTCAAAAAGAGAGCACCACCGTCCTGCGGTTAATCTCATAACTCCACAGTGATTGCCTGATCCGCTTCGCTCGGATTGACTCTTTCCCAACAGGATTGTTTGAGACCGCACGAGGCATGCCGATCATGCTCGCTTCCGCCGGATCCGGAGGGGGTGCTCACGGGAGGGCCGCTCGGCCCCTTCGTTGCCCCGCTCCTCGGAATGACTCCGAGCTTCGTCGTGTACTGTGGGATTTCTGGGCTCCCCCGCCCAAAGAGCGTCTCTCCTCAGAAGCTCATCCCGGCCTCGATGCGCTGGTGCGTCTGAGCTGGAATCGCAGCGGTTGAGCGCAGCCGTCACCGATTCGGAGGGCACAGGCACGTGCGCGGCAATCCTCGATGGCCGGTACTGGAGGAGTACGCCACCTGCACGCGTACACGCCGCCCCCGACAATTGACGTCAATGCCTCCCTGTGCCAAGACTTGACGACAGAGAGTGGGTTTTCCCCTCACTTTTTTCTAACTTTGCCTGCGCCCCGATTTGACGTTCACGACGTGTACATTGGTCAACCACTTGGTTCTCATGGCTAACACCTACGACTCGATCGAAGTCGGCGACTCACACGAATGGACGCGTTTGGTCACGAAAGAGCACGTGCAGAAGTTTGCCGAGATCACCGGCGACGACAACCCCATCCACGTAGACGAGGAGTATGCAGCCGAGCACTCGCGCTACGGCCGTCCCATCGTCCACGGGGTCTTGCTCCTCGGCCTTATCTCCAAGGTTCTCGGGCGCGACTTTCCGGGTCACGGCAGCATTGCTGTCGGCATTTCATGTCGCTTTCTACGCCCAGTCCCCATCGGATCGGAAGTCCGCGTCCAGATCAAGGTCTCCGAAAAGATTGAAAAGAATAAGCACGTCAAGGTCCGCACGTACATTTATCGCGACAACCAGATGGTCGTCGGGGGGGAAGGGCGTGTTATTCCGCCCACCGAAGAGGAGGAAGAGCCCGTGATGCCCGGCAGTGAATAGGTCCTTCCCGTGCAGTGCTCCCCGACCGCCTCTTCTGCGCCAGCTTCAAAAGCCGCTCTGCCGCACGGATGCGTCGAGTTTGCCGATCCGTGCGTATGCACGTTCAAGTGGCAATCTTGTAGGATTGTGAGCTTATCCACGGGGTGCCTTGTTTTTCGCCGAAAGGCAGCTGTTCATTTCGTGGCGGTTCGCCACTTTCGAAGACCTGATGTTCGTTGCAACCTGCATTACACATACCGACAGGCGTCTACTTCTCCAGCCGCGTCACAATGCTCTGCATCGTCTGGGGCGTGACGAAGCACCGGCAGGCCAGCTCTGCATTCGAGAGTCCGCTCCGCGATTCCCGGCTGATTCGAGAGCGGATGGGCTGTGCGGTCGTCGAATGAGGACTTTTCCTCACCGCCCGGCATCGGTTGGATTTGGATCGACCGTCCCCCGAGAGGGAGCCGGTTCGACCTGGGCCGCGTCGTCTCGTCGTTTCACCGCGAGCGCGCGATGGGCGTCGGCCTCGAAGTCGAGGGCGGCATCGAACGGGGACCGGTTCGTGGCGGTAATCAGGCTCTGCCCCACGGCGTCGGAGCGGAGCAGGTCGAGGAAAACCTCCGTACGCCGGGCGTCGAGTTTGCCGAAGGCGTCGTCGAGCAGGAGGAGCGGCTTTGTGTCGTTCCGGTCGTTGAGGTAGAAGTACTGGGCCAGCTTCAGGGCCATGGCGAAGGTGCGGTGCTGTCCCTGCGAGCCGTAGCGGCGCACCTCCAGGTTGTCGAGGCGGAAGACGAGCTCGTCGCGCTGCGGGCCCACGAGCGTTGTGCCCCGGTCTTGCTCACTGTGCTTTTTCTCGCTGAGGGCGTCGCGAAACGTCTGCTCTACGTCTTCCCCGTTGGCACCCGGCGGGAGGTCGCCGATGGTGTCATACTCGATGCTGGGCCGCTCGGCGACGGCCTCAATCCGATCGTAGGCTGCTGTCATATACTCGTCGAAGTCCTGCAGGAACTGCTGCCGCCGAACAATAACCCGACTGCCGAGCGTGACCAGTTCTTCGGTCCAGGGCTCGATGAGTTCGTTCGGTGGGGGATCCGGGCGCTTCTTGTAACTGCGCAGGACTTCGTTGCGCTGGCGGCGGGCGCGCCGGTACTTTAGGAGGTCGTCCATGTATACGGGCCGCGCCTGACTGAGGATGTTGTTCACGAAGCGGCGACGCTCGCTGGGCCCGCCGGCCGTGAGGTCGTAGTCCTCCGGCGAGAAGATGACGACGGGGAGCACGCCCACGATGTCGGCCAGGCGGTCGAGCTCTGCGCCGTTGACGAACATCGACTTTCCCTCGCCCGGCACGTAGGCCAGCCGCACCTCCATCGGCGTCTGCCGCACACCCTCCACCGTGCCCTCGATCTCGAAGTAGGGGGCGTCCTTCCGCACGGCGTACCGGTCGCGCGAGGCCGTGAAGCTCTTGGTGAGGCACAGATAGTGGACGGCCTCCAGCACGTTCGTCTTGCCTGCGCCGTTAGGACCGTAGAGGAGATTTACAGACGGGGCCAGCTCCATCTCCGTCTCGGCGTGGGCCCGGAACGACCGCAGGCGCAGCGTGTGGAGAGTCATGAAGCGGGTGGCAAACTGCTGGGTCTTCGCCCGAAAAGGATGGCGGACCGGGGCGAGCGCGACTCTCGGCTCCCTGCCCGAATCTCCACTGCCCTCCGTACGATCCCCGTGGGGCCGTCGTTCGTCAATATCAAACAGGAAAGGCCCCTCCCCCTCTCGTTTCACGTGAATGTCTCCTCTTCATGTCCGCCGACACTGCCTACACGCTTCGTCGAATGGCACCGGCCGATACGGACGTTGTGCAGCACCTTTGGAGCACTCGATTCGGTGGCGACCCGTCGACCCAGGAGAATTGGATCGAGGCCGTGCTGGATCCCAGTCACACCGCCCACGGACTTGTCGCCGCATCCGACGCCGAGGACACAGTCGTTGCATTCACCATCCTGGAAGTAGGGAGTCCCGCCTACACACGTCGCTACCTCAGTCTCGGAGCACTGGACCTCAATTTGTCTCTTGCTTCTCGAAACGGCATCTTTCATCTTTCCTGCGTCCGCCCCGCGTGGGAGAACCGTGGAATTGGCTCAACGTTCTTTGAACGGCGCCTTGCCCACCTCGCCGAGCGGAATGTCCCCCAGGCGTTCGGCATTGCTTGGAATCGCCCCCACACGATCGACAGCTGCGTGTTGTTTGAAAAGTACGATTTCATCTGCTTGACCACGATTGAGCGGTACTATTCCCGCTTCGAGGATCGCCCCCATTGCCCTGACTGTGATGGACCCTGCACCTGCACGGCCTCCTTCTACGCCCGACCTGTCGAGGGGGACTGAACGAGTCGTCTCGGCAGCCCTGCCCGGTCGGCGCTCGAGCCTGTTCGGTATTGTACCTGCCGATCCATAGGTTGTGGGCGAGCCCTGCTAGGACTCGCCCACTGCGTGCTCCCACCAAGCCGTTCTGATTTGCAGGCAACGACCGTAGAACGGTCCACGTTCCCGTTTCGCGGCGGTGCGTTCTTCTCGTTCCGGGACGATGCCTGTAGACGCGGGACTCGAAACCGAACTGGCAAAAAAACAGGGTGCTACGACTGAGCGAAAGCCCTATTCGGAATCGTCGTCTTCGCTCGGATCTGTGCCCCCTCCATTTCCATTCCCGTGCGAGGGATCATCGGTACCTCCCCCAATCGGGAGCGGCATGCACGCAAAAACATTTTGAGATATGCTGTTCATGGCTTGTCGAGTGTGCGTTGTGACGTGTGCGATGACGAGGCGTCTTCCTTCGATAAGGAGGTATGACGCCTTACCTTAAATCGTTCCTTTTTGATGCTCGACTTTCCTCTCACGCCCCATGGCTTCTCTTCTCCTCGGACTGTTGCTCGTCCTGGCCCCGGCCGACTCCAACGACGAGTTGGATGAGTGTCTGGCTCAGGCGCCCGCTGGGGACGCCCCGCCTCTCACCTGGTCTGCAGACGTCGAGGCGATGTGGAGCTCCTCGCCGCCTGTTCCACTCGACACCCTACGAGCCTACCTTTCACAGCTTCGCAGTGCTCGTGCTTGTTTTCTCTCCCTGAACCCCTCTGAGATCGAGCATCCGTATCTCGGGAATGTCCTACGAACGTTCTTCGTGGAAACAGTCCTTCTCGCCGGCCTCCGTCGGTTCTCTGAGGCCTTCGCCACTTTCGAAAAGGCACGGTCGTACCTGTCGCGGGACCGCTCCATCCCCGCCTCAGAAGACGCACGCACCTACTGGGCCCCTCTTCTTCACCAGAATCAAGGATTTCTGCACTACCTCCTCGGTGATCTTCCGGCTTCCATCGAACACTATCTCAAAGCACACGAGACCACCCCCGAGACCAAACCGGGCCGCCAGATTCAGTTTCTCCTCGACGTCGGCACTCTCCACCAGCGAATGCAAGATTTTCGTTCGGCCCGCCACTTCTTCACCCGTGCAGAGGAGGATTTCCGGGCACACGCATCAGCGCTTTCCGATTGGCCTCGGCTCCGGGCTCGCGTGTACCACGTCCAGGCCGACCTCCTCCTGGAACGGACGCTGAGTGCCGAGTTCAGCCGAGACAGTTTGAAACGGGTTGTTGAACTTGCTCAGCGCAGTCGTGCTTTCGCTCCTTCTGATTCCGAACGGCACGCTCGGGTGTCGATGTTGTTGTCGGAGAGCCTCGGGGTCTTGGGGGCTACTGAGCGTGCTTACAACCTCAACGCAGCGGTTCAACAGTATGCCCAAAATCACGACGACACCCGACTTCAGACCGTTGCGCTTCTTAAACTCGGCGTGCTTCACACGCAAACCGATCGGTGGACCCAGGCCGACTCAACCCTGCGCGAGGCGCTCAGACTAGCTGAAAGACTTGGCAGCCTGGGTCATCAACGTCGCATTTTGCAGGATCTAGGTCGTCTCTATGAAGTGCAGGACCGCTGGGCCGAGGCGGAGTCCGTTTATCGGAAGGGCGTGGGGGTAGTCGAAGAATATCGACAGTCGCTTACGGCGTCGCAGTGGTCGTTGACCGCTTTTGGTCGATGGCGCGAGATGCACCGCGGGCTTGCCCGTGCGCTTCTCGCTCAGGACCGGCCCCGACAGGCCCTTGTTGCCCTCGGCCGTTCGCGGGCTCGTCACCTACAAGACCTGCGCACCCAGGCCCGCATCTCCAATCAACTTCCGCTCGATCAGCGTACGCGGCTCGACAGTCTCTCAAGCCTGCTTACGGACGTTCGAACCCGACTTGGAGAATCTTCTCTCTCCGATAGCATCGAGGCCCAGTTGCGGAACCGTGAGGCGGCGCTCATGGCCGCTCGTCAGCAGCTCCTGCAGGTAGATTCGACTTCCACCCGCCCGTCCCTCAACGCAATCTCAGAAACCCTCACACGACAGGATCGGGTTCTGGTCTCTTATTTCTTGGACGATCCGTCGCCGGCTCGCAACCGGTCCCCGCGTTCGGTGGCCTTCGTCCTCACAGGCGACTCGCTTCGCACCGTTCCGCTCCCCGGCCTCACACAGGATTCGGTTCGGGCGCACCTGGAGAACATCTCGTCTCTCTTTACCTCTCGGGGGAAACCTGACCGGGCCAACGCTATGCACTTTGACCTCCGTCCCCTCCACGTCCTTCACGAGGCCGTTTATGCCCCGGTTGCGGATCACCTGCCCTCCGATCGGCCCCTCACGGTGATTCCGGACGGCCCCCTTTTCCACACGCCGTTTTCCATGCTCGTGCACTCGATGCCGGGCGGTCGCTTCTCTCCTTCCGAGGCCCGCTACGTCCTGCATGACCGCCCCACCTCCATGGAACTGGTTTCCTCGCTCGTGGTCGACACTTCGAGGCGAGCCTTCGAGTGGTCCAAATTTAGTCCCCAAATGGCGGCCTACGGGGTTTCGGACTTCGACACGCTCCGGACCGTACCTTCGGCCCTTCGTTCGGCCATCCCCGAAGCGCTCGATGATTCTTCGCTGGTTTTGCCCTCTCTCCCCGGCGTACGCGACGAACTGCAGGCGCTCCAATCGACCGTGCCCGACGCCCGGGTGTCTCTCAACGAGGAGGCGACCGAGGCCGACTTCTGCCGTTCTGTGCAAGAGGCCGGTGTGCTTCACGTCGCGTCCCATGCCTTCGTCGACGCGTCGTCTCCCTTGCACAATGCCATCTTGCTCCGGCCCGATTCGGACGCGCAATCCTCCTCGGATGGCGTCCTCTTTCTCCACGAGCTTCAAGAGCAACGGGCTCGCATCCCCCTGGTGGTGCTCAGTGGGTGTAGCACAGCCGCCGGTACCCTTCGGGGCGGGGAAGGCATGGAGGGCCTGCAGTACGCCTTTCGGGCCATGGGCGCGCAGTCGACGGTCTCTACGCTCTGGCCGGTGGCCGACCAGGCGAGTCTTACGCTGATGGACGCGTTCTACCAGTATGTGCAAGAGGGTCACCCGAAGGATGTTGCTCTCCGGCGGGCCCAGCTTGACTTTCTGGAGGCGAACCCGCAGAAAGCAAGTCCCTTTTTCTGGGCGCCGCCGGTGCTGTACGGCTCCCCAGCGGCGCTTCCGCTCGACGATTCGCTTCTGCCGTCGTGGGCGTGGTGGGGCATTGCCCTGGGCGGCATTCTCCTCATTCTTTTCCTTGGCTGGCTCTGGACCCGTAATGTATCTTCGCTCCGGATGTCTTCGTCTTCTTGACATTCGGAACGGGGAGCGGTCCCGTTTTCCCACAGGGGCTTGACGCCCGCCCCGGCTTCTCGTTTGTTGGGGATGCGCTGATCTTTCCCATCGTCCCCGTTCGTATGTCCGAGCAGTCCGCCCTCTTCGAACAACTGCAGGCCCTGGCCACCGAGCAGCGCAACCCGCACTCTACGCACATCGACACCGCGTCGGTGGAGGAAATCTTGCGCGTCATCAATACGGAGGACCACCAGGTCCCCATCGCCGTGCGGCGCGAGCTGGATCACGTGGCCGAGGCCGTGAAGATTGTCGTGGAGGCGTTCGAGAACGACGGGCGGCTCTTCTACGTGGGCGCCGGCACCAGCGGGCGGCTTGGGGTGGTGGACGCCTCGGAGTGCCCGCCCACCTTTGGCACCGATCCGGCAATGGTGCAGGGCATCATCGCCGGGGGGCGCGAGGCGGTCTTTCGCTCGCAGGAGGGGGCGGAGGACGTGCCCGAGGCGGGGGCGGAGGCCCTGGAGGAACGGGGCGTGACGGCGGACGACGTGGTGTGCGGCATCGCGTCGAGCGGGCGCACGCCGTTCGTCGTGGGGGCCGTGGAGCACGCCCGCGACCAGATCGGGTGCCCTACGCTTTTCGTGACGACCGTTCCACGTGACGAACTGGACGTGGCCCCCGACGTGGCGATCTGCCCGGTCGTGGGCCCGGAGGTGATTATGGGCTCGACCCGCATGAAGAGCGGCACCGCACAGAAGCTGGTCCTCAACATGATTACCACCGCCGCGATGGTGCGCCTCGGCAAGGTCTACGAAAACATGATGGTGGACCTGCAGCGCACCAGCGACAAGCTCGTGGAGCGCGGCATCCGCACGGTGATGATGGTGACGGGCGTCGAGTACGAGACGGCCGACGCGGTGCTCGACCGGTGCGAGGGGCACGTGAAGACGGCCATCGTCATGCTCCTCGCGGACGTCGGCGTGGAGGAGGCGCGGCGGCGGCTGGACGAGACGGATGGGTTCGTGCGGCCGGCGATTGAGAGGGAGTAATCTTGAATTCCTGCTCGTTCCATTAGACCGA
>CAZSBW010000122.1:0-7728 GCA_964604815.1 uncultured Salinivenus sp.
CGTGCTCCGCTACTGGTCGGAATCGTCTTTAAGAACCCATTCACGTATCAGTAACTTGACGCAGCGCTTTTTGCCAATCAGGACTTGGCGAGTCGCTCACATCAGCTACGGCTGACAAAAAATCTTATCTATACTCTCTCACCTAATGTGCAATGATCTGCACGACAGGTCAACCCTTAACAAGAATGCCCCTCAGCGCCGTTAGACGGCGATCTGAGGGGCGCTGATCCTCGCTATATGCCTGCCCGGGAGGATTCGAACCCCCGGCCTCAGCCTCCGCAAGGCTGCGCTCTGTCCGACTGAGCTACGGGCAGAAAGTCAAGATTCTGAAGTTTTGAAGCTGTCCAACTGCTTTTCATACACGACCGAAATTGGCAAAAAGATCCGGGTCTCCGTGTTCTGTACGAAGTGTTCACGGCAGAGATGGGTCGGTTCCCTTTTTGACATGCGCCTCCCCTTCCTTCACGCGTTTCAAATTTCGCCGTCGAACTTACGGCGTCTCGTTGAGTTTCCATTCTGGTATACAGTCTGCATATTGATGAAGTGTACCGGTCTTCCTTTCGCACCAGACCGCTTTCGCCTGTGACTGACGCGCCCAATCCTTCTGAGGATTCACCCGATACGCTTTACGATGCCTCGATCGAAAACCTCGGGGACGTGCCCGTCGAGGCACTGAAGGAAGCCTCAAACGAGGAGAAGCAAGTGGCGCTTCGCGTGTCCCTTCCCCCCAATCGGGCCGACCGGCTCCGGACCCTCGCCCAACAGCTTGGCCTGACGCCGTCGCTGGTCGTCGAGCGTGCCATCGAGCTGGTGTGCGACGAGGTCGTCACGGTCAAGGATGACGACCGTCCGATGAGCGTGATGCTCGACCAGTACCAGGCACGCATCGACCTTCTCCACTCCGTCGACTCGCCCGAGGAGAACGGCCGTCTCGAATCACCATCCGACCCCGAATAGGGCGCCTCCAACTGTCGAGTCGACAACCGTGCTCTTTTGAGAGGACGGCCCAAACCCTGCTCTGCCGTTTTGAGCACTCGTTGCGTGGGGCCCGCACCTCAAAACAGCGCTTCAGTGTCAAGGTGAAAGAAGTGATTCGTTGGGCCGCGCCCCTGTCCCAGTGGAAGGGCGTGCTGAATCGCACCGGTGACGTAGCGTTTGGCGCGGTCGACCGCCGTTCGGAGCTCGTGCCCCTTCGCCAGGTTGGCGGCGATGGCAGAGGCGTAGGTGCATCCCGTTCCGTGCGTGTGCGGCGTGTCGATCCGGGGCACCGAAAAGGTGTGCATGCCGGTCCCGTCCACGAGTACGTCGATCGCGTCCTCCTCCCCGGCAAGGTGCCCCCCCTTCACGAGGATGGCGTCGGGGCCCTTCTCGTACAGCGCCTCGGCGGCAGCCCGAAGGTTGTCGACCGTTTCGATCTCCTCAAGATCGGTCAGGTGAACGGCCTCGTGCACGTTCGGCGTGATGATCGTCGCCAGCGGCAGCAGCGCGTCCAGGAGGGTCTCGATCGCCTCGTCCTGAAGCAGCTTGAACCCGGTTTTCGAAATCATCACCGGATCGACCACGAACGGCTGCAGGGCGTGAGCCTCCACGCGGTCGGCGACCGTTTCGATGATCTCGGGGTTCGATAACATGCCGGTCTTCGCCGCCTGGACGTCCATGTCGTCGGCGACGGCATCGATCTGAGCAGCCACGAGGGACGGCGGCAGGTCGTGGGCCTCCGCGACCGTCTCGGTGTTCTGCGCCGTGACGGCGGCAAGGGCGGAGGTGGCAAACACCCCATTGGCCTCCATCGCTTTGAGGTCGGCCTGAATGCCGGCTCCCCCTCCCGAATCGCTTCCGGCAATGGTGAGGGCAACGGGCTTATCGGGCATGACAGAATCAGAGCACAGGCTGTGTGACAGAAACGAGGCAGAATGGATCAGGCAAGGGCCGCCAGCGCTCGGAGGTAGGCACGCGTAGCGGCCACCGGAACCCCCGCGTCCATGATGCCCGACAGCACGGCCACCCCTTCGGCCCCGGCCTCGCGGCAGGCCGGCACGCGCTCGGGCGTGATGCCGCCCAGGGCCAGCGTGGGGGTCGGCTCGGCGGTCTGGCAGAACGAGCGCAGCGCGGGAATCCCGGCCGGCGGCTGATCCGGCTTGCTGCTCGTGGAATACACGGGGCTGAAGAAGTAATAGTCAACGTCCGGCGCTCGGTCGCCTTCGATGCCGATTTCTTCGTGTGCCGAGTAGCCAAGAAGCACGTCTTCGCCGAGCAGGTCGCGGGCCGCTTCCACGGAGGGCCCACGCCATCCCAGGTGCAGGCCGGTTTCCAGGGCCTCGGCGACTCCGAGCCGGGCGTTCACGCTGACGGTCACGTCGTCGGCCGCGGCCCACAGCCGCGACACGAGATCGCGGGCGGCGTCTTCGAATTCGTCCGGTCCGGCCTGGTGGTCGCGGAGGTGCACCCATCGCACACCCGCCTGGACGGCGGTCACGGCCCGATCGGCCCGTTCCTCGTCCGTAAACCCGTCGGCAATGAGTGCGAGGCGGGGATAGGGAAGGTCAGCCATCGTCGTGGGAGTCGAAAGGAAAGCTTCGGAATACTCGCGCTTTACCATCGAAGAACGCCGATCGCGCACGCAGCGGCGCTACGATCCCACCTGTTCCCCCATCGGGGACGAGGCCTGCGCGTAGAGCCGGCGCGGAATGCGACCGGCGCGGTGGGCGCGGCGCCCCGACTCAACGGCGAGCCGCATCGCGTGGGCCATGTCCACCGGATGCTGGGCCTCGGCGATGGCCGTGTTTAAAAGCACCCCGTCGTAGCCGAGCTCCATGGCCGTCACGGCGTCGCTGGCGGTGCCAATGCCGGCATCGACGATGAGGGGCGTGTCGTCGATGATTTCCCGAATGATGCGCAGGTTGTAGGGATTGACGATCCCCATTCCGCTCCCGATAGGCGACCCGAGCGGCATAACGGCCGCACAGCCGAGATCGGCCAGCTTGCGACAGGTGATGGGGTCGTCGTTCGCGTAGGCGAGGACCGTGAAGCCCTCGTCCACGAGCGTCTCGGCGGCGTCGAGCAACTGCTCGACGTCCGGCATCAGGGTTTCGTCGTCGCCAATGACCTCGAGCTTGATGAGGTCGGTGTTCAGGGCTTCACGGGCCAGCTGGGCCACGAGCACCGCCTCACGGGCCGTGTAGCACCCGGCCGTATTGGGCAACACGCGGTAGCCGCCCTGCCGGATGAGGTCGAGGTGACTCTCCGGCGCGGGATTCTCTACGTTTACGCGGCGGATGGCCACCGTCACGAGTTCAGTCCCCGACGCCGCCAGGGCATCGAGCATGACCTGGGGATTCGGATACCGGCTCGTGCCCACAATGAGGCGCGAGGAAAAGGTCTCGTCCCCAATGACGAGCGGGTCGTCGGTCTCCGCCGCCACCGCCCCGTTGGTGTGTACGTCGTCAGCCATAGTCCGAGAACTGGTTGCACGTATTCAACTTCCCACTCCAAGGTCCCCAATTCAGAACCACTATCCCCCTTGCTGCGCCTGAATCACCTCCACCGTGTCCTCTTCCGAAAGTGCAACGCCGTCCCAGTCTTGCCGTCGGATCACGCTCTCGTTGATGGCTACGGCAACGCCCGTCCCCTCGTCGGGATCGATTTCGAGATCCCGAAGCACCTCTGTGAGCGGATACCCGTCGGGAACGGTCCGCTCTTCGCCGTTCACGGTTACCGAGATGCGAGCGTCGGTCGTGGAGCTCATGAGGGGCTCATCGACGATTGGGGCTCGGAAAAACGCGTGGGGGAAAACGGCTGGAGCCACGTCGAGGTTTCCCCCGACTGTACCAATCGCGCCATTTCTTCGGCGGTGATGGGGGTCAGCAGAATGCCGTGGCGATAGTGGCCCGTGGCGATCAGAATGCCGGGCGCGCCCGAGGGACCGAGCAGGGGCGCGTGATCGCGGCTCGCCGGACGCAGGCCGGCCCACGTCTCATCGACCGGCAGGTCGTAGATGCCGGGCACCACCTCCCACGCCCCCTCCAGCAGATCGTAGAGCCCCCCTGCCGTTACCGTCGTATCGAAGCCCATTTCTTCACTCGTCGCGCCCACCACAATCCGCCCGTCGCTCTTGGGCGCCAGATAGGCGTCCGGTCCCCGCACGACGTGCTGCAGGTCGAACGGCGTTTTGCGCTGAAGTTGAATCATCTGTCCCTTCACGGGACGGACGGGCGGCGGGGCAACCGGGGCTAGACCGTCGATTTCACGCGACCACACGCCGGCGGCGACCACCACCTGCTCTCCCTCCACGCGGTTGCCCGCCGCCGTCACCACGGCGGGGGCCTCCGTATCGGGCACCACGGCTTCGACCGGGGTCTCCTCGTGGAGCGTGCCGCCCTTCGCCTCAAACGCCGCCCGCAGCGCCTCCACGAAGCGTCGATTGTCCACCTGATGGTCCGACGGACAAAACACAGCAGCCGACAGGCGCGGGGCGACAAACGGTTCAATGTCGCGGGCCTCTTCTCCCGTCAGCCACTCCACGTCTAGGCCCTGCTCCTCCTGAAAGTCGTAGAGACGCCGCAGGGCCTCGGCACTGTCGCGGTCATCGGCCACGATGAGAGTGCCCTCGTCGTGGTAATCCACGTCCATGCCGCTGGCGTCTTCTACCCGACGGGCAAAATCGGGCCAGCGACGCAGGCTCTCGCGGCTTAGGTCGTAGAGCTCCAGCTCTTCGAACTCAATCTCGGCGTCGGGCGCGAGCATGCCGGCGGCCTGCCAGGACGTGCCCCGCCCCGCCGTGCCGCGTTCGAAGAGAGTCACGGGCGTACCCTGCCGCGCGAGCTCGAAGCCAATCCCGAGTCCAATCACTCCCCCACCCACAATCAGCACATGATTTTCCATTACTAAGCGACTCTTTCGCAAACGTCGGCGAACCAGCGCAACTGCCCAGGCCCAATCAGATCAGCTCCCACCGCCGCAGCACGTCCAGCACCGCCGGCAATTCGTCCTGCCACAGCCACTCGGCCTCGATCCAGAAGCCGTCCAGCACCGCCGACGCGGCCCGGCCCTCACGCCCTTCAAACGCCGTTCGGTACCGATCTTCTTTCAGGCGGTAAACCGCCAGTTCCTCCCGTCCCGGATCGATGAGCCAGTACTCCGGGATGCCCGCCGCCTCGTACTCGTAAAATTTCTCGCCCCGATCCCGCGCCCCGCTCTCTGCCGACACGATCTCTACGACCAAATCCGCTGGACCATCGACGTACGCATCCGTCACGCGGTCTCGATGCTCCTCCCGTACGACGAGCAGATCCGGCTCACGTCCTTGCTCCAGCTTCATTTGAAAGGGAGCAATGAAGAGTTCCCCGTCTTCGTTCTGCTCGAGCCAAACACTCAAACTGCTCGACAAAAAACGGACGAGTCGCTGGTGAGTCGAGGAGGCAGGACTCATAACGTGTATTTTGCCGTCGATCCATTCGGCGCGCACGTCCTCGTCGGCCCACGCCAGAAACTCTTCGTAGGACACGGGCGGCTCCGGGGGGGCGTCGCGCGTCGGCTTGGGGGAACGGGTTTCGGTCATGGGATAACGCACGATAGCGAAAACAGAACTTTGGGACTATAACGGACGATTGGCTACAGGTGTCCCGAACGCTGTCGCGTCCGGCGCGTGTGGTAGACTCTCAATTCCGCATACAACAGACGAGCTGGACGAATGTCGTACGACGCGGACGTGATCATCGTGGGCGCGGGCCTGGCGGGCGCCGCGGCGGCTCTCACGCTCAGTCCTCACGGCGACGTACACGTGATCGATGCCGACCGGCCTGCTGCGGGCGCGTCCGGGGCCGCCGCCGGCCTCGTAAATCCATTCATGGGCCGCCGCGCCCGCCCTGTCTGGCGCCTGCGCGAGGCCCTCAACGCCGTCTCGTCCATTCTGGAGCGGGCCGGCGCCGCTGCCCTCTTTCCCCCGCAGGGCGTGCTCCGGCCCGTCGTCGAAGCGGATCAGGCCGTTCCCTTCCGGGAGGCCGCTGCGGAATACCCCGACCTCGCCACGTGGTGGTCGCCGGACGAGGTGCGCGAGCGGCATCCCGACGTGATCGCCGACCGGGGGGCGCTCTTCGTGCCGAACGGCGGGGCCGTCGACGTGCCGGCCATGGTGCGGGCGCTCCTGGAAGCGGCCGAGCAGAACGGCGCGACGGTCGAGACCGAGACGCCGGCCATTTACTGGCGGGAAACGCCCGACGCGGCAGTGGTGGAGGTTGGACGGGGACCGCAGGAAACGGTGGAGCTCCGTGCCGACCGGGTCCTCCTCGCACTGGGACAGGGATACCCCGCTTTCCCGGAGCTGCGCCGGTTGGGCCTGGAGGGCATCAAAGGCCAAACCGTCCGCGTCCGTTGCCCCGACACCCTTTCCGGCCCGCTCCGTCCCCTCTCCGGACGCGGGTACGTGGTGCCGGACACCGACGAGACCCTCGTGCTGGGCAGCAACTACGACAACAACTTCGACGACCTGACGCCTGATCCCGACGCGACGGCCTACATCCGCGAGAAGACGGCCCGGATGGTCCCCGGCGTCGACCAGACCGACATTCTGAAGGTGCGAGCCGGCGTTCGCGTGAAGCACACCGGATCGAACCGTCCCCTCCTCGGCCCCCTGCCGCGACGCGACCGTCTCTGGGCGTTTACTGCCCTCGGCTCAAAGGGCCTCCTCACCGCCCCCCTCCTCGCCCAATCGCTCCCCGACTACCTCCACGACCCAGCCCAGATCCCCGAAGCCGTTCACCCACCCGACGGGCACGCCCCCCCGACGAATTAAACGCACGGACTCCAACGATCCGACCGACTCCCATTTCGCCATTGGGCTCAGTTTTGCTCGGCTCACGCTCCGCGCTCGTGATCCCGTACTTTCCTTCCGCCCCTGAAAACGGCGACATTCGAGCCACCGTTGACCAAGATCCAACATTCGAGGCCGCCCCTAAAGCGCGTCAAGCAACCAGTCGATCTGTCGCTGACGCAGGGCCTGGACCGCCGCCTCTGCGTCCGACTCGGCCACAAACTCGGCCCATCGCTCGCTCATGTGTGCCGCGTGGATGGCAGCCGACCGGGGATCGGGATGCGTACAGGCGTGAACGGCCAGTAGCCGCGCAGCTTGGGCCTGCCGCCGCGACAGGTCGAGCACAACGGCCTCCACGACCGCATCGACCGTGTCTGCCCGCACGCGCTCCCAGGCGTCCTCGTCCTGCTGCGCCGCTGCCCACAACCGACCGGCGGGCGTATCTGCCGGTGCCTTCTCTGCTCCCCCCTGCTGCGCACACCACCGCGCAAACCGGCGCAGCACGGCGGCCGATTGCTTCTCGTTGACGTAATCAACGAGCTGTACGCGCGGCGCCGACGCCCAGTCCATCTCCGTTCCCGTCTGCCGATCTATCACAAGGGGCCGGCGCTCACGGCTGTCGAAAATGTAGTAGTAGCGATCCACCGTGACGTCAGAAATCATAGCACGCGGAAGATGCTTGGCGTTCAAAGATTATCACGTTGGGATGACCCTCTATCCCCACCGCAGTCTGGCGTTTCCGACCCGTGCTCCCTTTCTTTTGCAAAATCGAGGATTCGGGCTTACTGATACGCGAACGGATTTCTAAAAACGATTCCCGCCGATAACACAACACGGTCTAGAAAATCTGAGATTTCCAGGATCTGAGATCTCTTTCCTCATGCGGAAAAGGTTTTTTACCTCCCCCTGCACGGATTAGT
>CAZSBW010000123.1:0-7675 GCA_964604815.1 uncultured Salinivenus sp.
GCCACCACGCTGAAGAAGCTCCGGTCTGGAATTTCCAGGTTGATGCCGTCCAGCACCTTCTCGGTGCCGTACGACTTGTGAAGGTTCTCGATACGAATACCCATAAGGAGATCGTGTGCGCGATTCGTTAAACGAAGCCCCGAGGGGTCGGAAGCAGGGCCGGGAACAATTCGCGGGAATGATGGCCCTCAGCCGAGCGCGATGCCTGGGGGACAAGTCGAAAACGGGGCAAGCCCGAAAGTCGTCACGAGGCGACGGGTTCTTCCGTCCCGGGGTCTTCGACCTCCCCGTTGGTGGCGGTGCCCGATTCACTCGAATCGGGGTCTTCCCAGGCCCGGGCCCGGTCGACGGCTTGGGACCATCCGGTTCGGAGTTCCTCGACGCGATCCGCTGGCATAGAGGGGGTGAACTTCTCGTCCAAGTCCCACTGGGTCTGAATTTCATCCCGACTTTCCCAGAAGCCGACCGCCAGGCCGGCGAGGTAGGCCGCGCCCAGGGCCGTGGTTTCCAGCACCTCGGGGCGGATCACCGGGACATTGAGAATGTCGGACTGAAATTGCAAGAGGAGGTCATTGGCCGCCGCGCCGCCGTCGGCCCGCAGCTCTCGGGTTTCGATGCCGGAGTCGGCCTCCATCGCGTCGATCACGTCGGCGACCTGGTAGGCCATGCTTTCGATCGCTGCGCGAGCGATGTGACTCTGGTTCGCTCCTCGCGTGAGGCCGGCGATGGTGCCCCGAGCGTACTGGTCCCAGTGGGGGGCCCCAAGGCCCGTAAAGGCGGGAACGAAGTACACGCCCCCGTTGTCGTCCACCTCGCGGGCAAGGGCCTCCACCTCCGAGGAGTCACGAATGATCTGGAGTTCGTCCCGAAGCCACTGCACCACGGCCCCGGCGACGAAGATCGATCCCTCCAGGGCGTAGTACGTCGTGCCGTCCAGCTGATAGGCGATGGTCGTCAGGAGGTTGTTCTCGGAGGTCACCGCCTCCTGACCGGTGTTTTGCACCATGAACGCCCCGGTGCCGTAGGTATTTTTCCCCAGGCCCGGTCTGGTGCACATCTGCCCGAACAGGGCGGCCTGCTGGTCCCCGGCAATGCCGGAGATGGGAACCGCGGAGCCGAAGGTGTCCACCTCTGTTTTGCCGTACACAGTGCTGCTGTCCTCGACCGACGGCAGCATTGCACGGGGCACGTCCAGGATGGAGAGAAGCTCCTCGTCCCACGTTCCCTCGTGGATGTTGTAGAGCAGGGTGCGAGACGCATTGGTTGCGTCGGTGATGTGCTTTTCGCCCCCGGTCATGCGCCAGACGAGCCAACTGTCGACCGTGCCGAAGGCCAGTTCCCCGTTCTCGGCCCGCTCGCGCGCCCCGTCCACGTGATCGAGGATCCACTTGATCTTGGTGCCGGAGAAGTAGGCGTCGAGAATCAAGCCGGTTTTTTCCTGGAAGAGGTCCAGATGCCCCCGGTCCTTGAGCTGGTCGCAGAGGCCGGAGGTGCGGCGGTCCTGCCAGACGATGGCGTTGTGGATCGGCTCGCCAGTCGAGCGGTCCCAGACGATTGTCGTCTCGCGCTGGTTGGTGATGCCCACGGCGGCAAGGTCGGAGGCAGTTACACCCGCACGACTGAGTGCCTCTGACGCCGTTCCCATCTGGGTGGACCAGATCTCGTTGGCGTCGTGCTCAACCCAGCCCGGCTCGGGATAAATCTGTTCGAACTCCTTCTGGGCGACGGCCTCAATCTGGCCGTGTCGGTCGAAGAGGATGGACCGGGAACTCGTTGTACCTTGGTCGAGGGCGAGTACGTGCTGCATGGGGGGTGGAGGGGAAACAATCCAGGGAAACAACCGAAAATCTCGGTCGGGTGCCCGGTGTAAGGGCTTCCAAAACGTACCAAAAAATTCGCTACAGGGATTTCAACGAGAGGTCTTTGCGTTCTGCAGAAGCACCGCTTCAGAGGCATTTCTAAACATAGGAAGCGCTTTTTTGGTGCGGTAACGTGATCTTCCAGGAAAATGCTCCCATCTTCCCATTCTTTGGTGGCGTCCAATTCCTATCATACTCCCGTGGAAACAGGGGCCCGCGCAGGGCGACCCCCGTGAACGCGATAGGAGGGTTGAAGACAAGACGGGCTTCTTCTTTTCTTGATCAACGAGAACGCGTACGAGAGAGGAGAAAATTGTCTCGGATCGCCGGCCCCTTTCAGAATTGAACATCCTTCGCACTCAGCAGAAAAGCAATTGTCAGAGAGTTTGCTCCCACGTGATCGGCGTTGCCGCATTCAGAGAGAGTTACGCCAAAGGCACTCGGTCGCGGCCCTCTGAATGATGGCCTTGCCCCCAGCGCTCCGCTCGGAATGATGCCCTTCCGAAGGAACTGCTTGCGACTGCAGTAATCCTCCTCACGGGGCAATTTGACGAGACAAAGCCTCGTACGAAGCGCTCCCGACCTCCCGTCTGGTTTGAAACGTGTAGATGGGGGGTCGACCGTCGGGTTTTTCCGCATACCATCCATTCCGGCTGCTATGTCCATCACCGCAAGGCCCAGCTCACACCGTGAGGATTCAGGCTCCCTGGTTGAAAGCCGGGCGGGGACGGGTGGGGAAAATGCCAAGGTCTCACTGTACGAGATGAGCCGGACTGACCAGACGCCGCTGACCTCGGCCCGTCTGTTTTATTACGGTGTGGTCACGGGACGGATGAGAGCACACTTCGATGGAGAGGGGGCGGTCACCTGTGAGGCTGGAGATTCGTTCCTCGTTCCCCCGTTGCAGTCCATCACAGTGGAGTTTCCAGAGGCGGACAACACGCCCGTCCGGTATGTCGCGCTGAGGGTGAGTCAGGAAAAAGCAGGCGATACGCTGGAGAAGATTAATGAGGTGTCTCTCAATTCCTCGGTGTCTCGGCAGTGGCGAGTGGAGGAGCAGAAGTACTGCCGCGTCGAATCCCGAGAGGGGATTCGTCGGATCCTGGAGATGGTTGCACACTTGATTGAGGAGGACCCGCCCAACCGAGATCGCCTCATTGATCTCAACGTGCGGGAGCTCACCATCCAACTGCTTCAGACGCGTGCTCGCCCGCTGCTCGTTGGCGATTTTTCGCGTCATTCCTCCACGGGGGGGCTGGCTGCGGCTGTTCAGTACATTCAGGATCATCTTGACCGACACATCTCAGTGGACGAGCTGGTGGAGGAGGCCTGCATGAGCAAGTCCACCTTCTATCGGCACTTTAGCGAGGAGTTTGAGATGTCGCCCCTGGAGTACATCACCCGAGAACGAATCGTTCGGGCCCGCGACCTCCTTGCGGATTCCGAAAACACAGTCACCAGTGTGAGCCACGAGCTTGGGTTCAGTAGCACGAGCCACTTCATCGACACGTTCAAGGAGCACGAGGGAATGACGCCCAAGCAGTATCAGCTTCAGGTTACTGAATGAGAGCGGACTTGTCGTTGCGAAAAGCGGTACAGTCTGTTGAAGGAGGGAGCAAGCGGGGAGGGGATTGAGAGAGGTCCCGAGTTTCGAATCGTGATTTTTCCCGTCAACCGACGGGCGCTCGCTGATCTTTTGGGGAAGTTGGGGGCCTGGATCCCCCATTGCAGTTTGATCGGGGGCGAAACAGTTGGTGGATCGGAGCAGTCACACCCCATACTGTCTCTCGGGCTTCGTCGAGTCAAGGATAAACAACTGCTTTCATCGGATGGGAGGCCGGTAAAGAAATGTCCCTCCCGTTGGTGGCGGGAACGTTGCGGATTCGGATTTGCGATTTTGGGATAACGCCAGGTCACGCTACCTGATCCGTGCACGGGTAGTTAAAAAATATTCTCCGTGCGAGGAAGGAGATCTCGGATCTCCATGACCGTGTTATGTTATCAGCGGAGATCGTCTTTAAGAACCCATTCACGTGTCAGTATGTCCTCCATCACACTCTTCGGAGCCGGGAGCTGGGGCACGGCGCTTTCTGTGCATCTTGCCTCTTCCGGGCGCGACGTGACCCTGTGGGCCCGCCGGTCGGAAGTGGTGGAGGAAATCCGGCGCACCTCCCACAATCCGACCTATCTCCCCGAGCTGTTGATTCCGTCGACGGTCACCATTACGACGGATCTGGAAGAAGCGGCCCGCGCCTCTGACTTTTGGGGGCTGGCCGTTCCCTCCCAAATGTTGCGGGAGCGAGCCCAGGCCCTGTGCCCCTATCTGCGCCAAGACGTGACGGCCGTTGCGTTGGCGAAGGGCATCGAGAACGACACGTTGCTCACGATGACCCAGGTGCTGGACGACGTTTTCGAGGGGCTCCCCCGTCGCCAGATTGGGGTCCTGTACGGGCCGAGCCACGCCGAGGAGGTAGCGGAGGGGCGGCCCACAACGGTAGTGGCGGCTGCCCCCGACGAGGCTGTCGCCCGGCACATTCAGGATCGCTTCATGACCGAACGACTCCGCGTCTATCTTAACACGGATGTGATCGGGGTGGAGATTGCAGGGTCGGCGAAGAACGTGCTGGCGATTGCGGCGGGCATCTGTGACGGAGTGGGCTACGGGGACAACGCCAAGGCGGCACTCGTGACCCGGGGGCTCGCCGAAATTCAGCGGCTGGGCCGCACCCTTGGGGCGAACCCGCAGACGTTCGCGGGCCTCGCAGGGGTGGGCGACCTGGTCGTTACGTGCATGAGCCGCCACAGTCGCAATCGCTACCTCGGGGAGCAGATAGCCACGGGCCAATCCCTGGACGAGGTGCTCGACGACATGGAGATGGTGGCGGAAGGGGTGCGGACGACCCAGTCCGTTTACGATCTGGCCCAGCGGCACGGCGTCGAAATGCCGATTACGGAAGCGGTTCATTCGATTCTCTTCGACAGCAAAGAGCCCAGCGAGATGGTAAAGCGACTGATGACCCGGTCCGCGAAGCCCGAAAACTGGGCTTCGGAATCGCTCGAACAGTAGCGGAATACGGCCCGGAGGGTGATCCAGACCTCTTCGCTCCGGGGGGAAGATCTCGCGCGGAGGATGTGCCGCCGGTCCTCATTCGGGCTGTTTTGAAAGGTGGCGGTACGGACGTGGATTTGGAAGGAGGGGGCCGACTGCAGTATCACACACTCCCAATGCAGCCTCAAGCAATCCGTTTCGCTATGCCGACCGACGAACTAGAGTCGACCGATCCCCCGGAGACACCTGCGGACCAGTCGTCCCTGATGACGCTGGAGCAGTTTATCATCGATCGTCAGGAGCAGTTTCCACACTCGACCGGGTCGTTTTCCCGGTTGCTTCGGGACGTCAGCGTGGCCGCCAAGATTATCACCCGCAAGATCCGGCGGTCCGGCATCCTCGACGCGTTTGGAGGGGCGGGCACGATCGACGTGCAGGGGGAACAGCAAAAAACGCTGGACCGCATTGCACACCGGGAGCTCGTACGGGCGCTCCGGAAGGGCGGGGAGTGCTGTCTGATTGGGTCCGAGGAGCAGCCCGACGCGATTCCGCTCAATCCGAATGCGGAGACGCGAGATCGCTACGCGGTGTTCTTCGATCCGCTCGATGGGTCCTCGAACACAGACGTAAACGCGTCGGTGGGCACCATCTTCAGCGTGTATACGCTGCCCGAGGAGGATGAAATCGAGGACGTGCTCGACGTGGCGCTCCGGCGCGGGGCCGAGCAGGTGGCCGCCGGATACGTGGCCTACGGGTCCTCCACCATGTTCGTCTTTACGACGGGCAACGGCGTGAACGGCTTCACCCTCGACCCTTCGATTGGCGAGTTTCTGCTCTCGCATCCGGATCTGCGCATTCCGGACGACGGGACCATGTACTCGGCCAACGAGGCGGACATCGAAGACTTCTCGTCCAATCTCCAGGAATTTCTCCGCTGGCTCAAGCGCCCGGACTCGGACACGGGCCGGCGCATCCGGGCCCGTTACATTGGATCGTTCGTCTCGGACTTTCACCGGAATCTGCTGGGGGGCGGGCTCTACATGTATCCGTCCACTCCCTATCATCCCGACGGCAAGCTGCGCCTCATGTACGAGGCCAACCCGATGGCCTTTCTGGTGGAGCAGGCCGGCGGCCGGGCCAGCGACGGGCACCGGCGCATCCTCGACGTCGAACCCACGGCGCTCCATCAACGCACGCCCCTGTTTATCGGCAGCGAGCCGATGGTGACGGCGGCGGAGGCCTTCGTGCAGGGCCGATCGGGGGAGGTGACCTGACTGTGGAGGCGGGGGCGTGGACCGGTAAACGAATCTGTTTCTTCGTCTCATGCTGGAAGAGGCCGATCCTGCTGCGGTCAATCCCGTCCGGACGCCGGTCGAGGAGATGCACCGGCCCGACGACCTGGATCGCTCGTTCGAGGGCTGGTCTCCCGAGGTCTTCGCGATGCTGGATCGGCTGCGAGCGGAGCCTCACATCGATCAGTACGAGCGAGAAAAGCCCGGCGTCACCGATTACCTCAAGGATCCGTTTCGCCGCTACCGCGACGACCTGGTGGTAAATTGGGTGCTGCCCAATCGGCTCGACCTGGAGACGGAGCGCCACGTGTTCAGTCGCCTCCTAAAGAACGACTTCGGCGCGGGGGGGTGCCACGACCACCTCTGGATGTCCTTCTATCGGCCCGAGACGCGACGGCTGGAGGACGTGCAGATTACCCACCGCGTGTCGCCGGACGGCTTTGCGGTGGGCGTCTACGTGGGGGCCTACGCCGATGATTTGTTGGCACAGGCGAAGGAGCGCATTCATCAGGCGCCGGCCACGTACCTCGCCCTCGTCAATCCGCTCCTGGAGCGCGAGGACTGGCGCTTCTACACCCACCGCGGCTCCGGCCAGAACGAGACGCAGACCGTCTTCACCGATCCGCTCGACGAGGTGCCGGACTCCGTCGACGGGGCCGACGGCATTTTTGTGCGACACTACCTCTCGCGCGAGGAGACCCTCGACCTCGGCCCCGAGCTGGTGGATCGCGCGCTGGATCTGGTCTTTGCCGTCTGGCCGATCTATCGGTTCTATCTTGCGGAAGAGCCGGTGTAGTGTCCACCGCCAGTGTTCTCCTTCCGGCGTTCCTGCTATTGCCGAGAGGAGTGTGATGAGTGATGCGTGAATCGTGATTAATTCGCGTCTTGAGATCCCTGAAGTGGGGCAGGCTGTCAAGGGTGCGAGTCCACGTGCGGACCAGAATGTCCTCGAGCAACACGTATCACGCATCATTCTGTTGGAAAGTCCATGCCGCTTTGCTAGATTCACGCTGAACACGTCGGTTTTTCCGTGACCCCTCCGTTTCCGCTATGCCCGATCTCGTCGAAACCGCGACCGAGGCAAAGGTGCGAACGATCCGCCTCAACCGGCCCGACAAGCGCAACGCCCTCAACGCCGATCTCGTCACGGCGCTGAAGGAGGCCCTGGGGGAGGCCGAGCAGGACGAGGCCGTTCGCGTGGTGGTCCTCACCGGAAAGGGATCGTCCTTCTCGGCGGGGGCGGACCTGGCGTCGCTGAAGGCCCTACGGGACGCTTCGCCGCTCGAAAATGAAAAGGACTCGCGCCACCTCGCGGAGCTCTTCCGGCAGATCTACCAGCACCCGAAGCCGGTCATCGCCCAGGTGAACGGGCACGCCATCGGGGGCGGGTGCGGGCTCGCGGCGGTGTGCGACTTTTCGTTCGTGGCCGACGACGCGAAGCTCGGCTTCAGCGAGGTGCGCATCGGGTTTGTGCC
>CAZSBW010000124.1:0-7659 GCA_964604815.1 uncultured Salinivenus sp.
TCGGGCCCGCCGGGGACGACGGCATGAACGGGGCCGGCATCCACAAGGGCGACCTCCTCCTGATTGAGGAGAGGGACTGGTCGGACCTGGACAACGACACGCTCGTGGCCGCGCTCGTGGAGGAAACGCTGCTGCCCCGCGAGTTCTATTTCGCCAACGGCCGCATCCATCTCCGCCCCGCCGACCGCCACTACACGGAGGAGACCTATCCGCCCGAGCATCCCGGCTGCTACGTCATCGGCCGCCTCTTGGGGCTCATCCGTAGGATCTGAGCTTCACACCGTGTCTCACGTCTCAACCGAAAGGCTCAACGACGAAAGCAACCCGCGGCCCAATCCGTCGCGGCCTACTGATCCCTGCCCGGGTAGGCAAACCACATTTCCTGTGTGGTCCCGGTGTTGGAAGAACCGTTCGAGGCACCGGTGAGCCCGTCAAACAAAGGCGTTCCTCGTCGTGTGGACAATCAACTGGGTCGAGTGACGCCATACGGTCAGTAGCGAAGACGGTGAAACGGCAGGCCCCACCGCAGGCCCAGGCGCGGGCTAAGGTAGTAGTCGCGCCCGCGTTCGGCGTCGTCGACCATCTCCCCCCGCAGGGCCGCCGTCACCTGCAGATGGGGAAGCAGTTCGTATGCAACAGCCGTTTCGAGGAGTGCCTGCCGCTGACGAATGCCCTGCAGCGTCGTGATTCCGTATCGCCCCACGCGACTTTGAAACGACACCGTCGGGTCCCCCCCGTAGTTGGTTTCAACTGTGCCGTCGTCGGCAATTGCGTTGCGGCCCCGCACCGTCCACGCCGCGTTTAGGAGCGCGTGCCAGGGCCCAGGCGGCGCGTAGTCCAGGAAAAGCGACACGTCGACGCTGTTGGGCCCGGCCGGGTGGCCCACGACGTCGTCCATGTGGGTGAAGGCCGTGGCGCCGGTCCGGTGGCTGTAGACGTACGGGCGAATGCGGGCGGCTTCGAGGCGAGCCGAAAGGTGCGGAATGCCCGGGTCGGCAAGATGCAGCCCCAGCATCCAGCCCCACTTGTTGCCCCACCACTCGTCGCCAATTCGCGACACGCGCAGTTCGTCGAGCACAAACTGGCCGTAGAGTCGGGCGCCGTCGATCGGGCGCCATTGCCCCCCAACGCCCAGCAGTGCATTGTCGGGGCTTCCCAGGTCGCGCTCGATGCCGCGAAAGAGCGTCACCGGATTCAGGTAGGCCGGATCGAAGCCGGTGCTGCTCCGCTGTACGCCCGCGGTGTCATTCTGCAGGACGACGCCTTCGTAGAAGGAGAGCTCGAGGGCGTCGGTCACCTGCAGGACGAAGCGGTGAAGCGCCGCGTATCGGGACGGGCGAAAGGGATCCGTGTTCTGCCTGGGCGTGGCGTTGAGGAAGCGGGCGAGCAGATAGGTGTACTGCACGGGGCCGAGCGTGGCCCGGAGCTGGGCCTGATCGTAGACGGGGCCGTAGTCGGAAAGAAAGACGCTGCCCTGCCCCCCTCCCCAGTGATTGCGGTCGCGCCCGAGCCGCACCTCGACGTGGCGCGTCCGAATGCCCACCACGCCGACAGCGTCGAAGTAGTCGTAGGCCGTGCCCGGATCGTGGAATGAGATGTGATTGACCCGGGGCGCCGTGTTGTTCGCAAACTCGTCCCAGACGGGCTTCCACTGGTTTTCGGTAATTCGGCCCTCAAAAAACACGTGGTCCCCGATGTGTCCCGAGAGACGGACCCCGCGCGTGTTGCGCCACGCGGTGCCGTTTGCCACGCGGCCCGATTCTTCGGCGTGGGCACTCGGCCCGACGTATCCGTCGTACAGCGGATTGCCCTGAAGGCCGTAGTGGTCTCCACTCCAGGACACCAGGTCGCGTCCGTTCCCGTAGATCGGAAGTCGCCGCTGCGCCCACGCAGCCCCCGGGCGGGCCCTCTCGCCGCGAAGCCGGACCAGCCGGGTCCGGTCCGCCGCCGACAACATCTGGGTGGCGCTGTCCCGAACGGCGAGGGTGTCGAGGTAGCGTCGGGCCTCGTACACCGAGAGCGGCTGGTGAGAGAGGAAGGCGTCCGGCAGATGTCCCTTCGTCTTTTGGGCCTGAAGGAAGCGGTGCGTCTCGTCGTCGAGTTGGAGAAGCCCGTCCGTCTGGGCCCAGGCGGGTCCGCCCCCCCCGACCACAGCGAGAAAACAAACGCTCAGCAGAAGAAAGCGGGCCATCGATGCCGGACGTGCGATCACGAAGGAGATCTGCGTCGGGGGCTGAAAACATCCAGAAACAAGATCGGCGATCCTACGGGCCGTCCTGCGGACCGATCCGGACCGGTCCCGACGCGCACCCAAACACGGGGGGCCGTCGTCCGTCCATCCTCGTCGAACACCTCGGGGCTTGATGGCCGACCGGGACGTACTGATCCGTGCATAGGTAGGCAAACCACATTCTCCGGGTGAGGAAGAAGATCTCATACCGATTGCCGAAGATCATTGTGCATCTATCGGGTACCCTCCTGCGATGAGGACGCCCACGTCTGCTTCCGGTCCATCCCGCACAAGGGAAGCTTGGCTTCCCAGATGCGGGATCTTCTCCGATAGAACCCAGCAGCTCAGCCAAATACGGAGCCACTCGCAAAGTGCACGACGATCCTGCGTAGTTGGTATCAGACCTCCAAGACGGTGGTATGCTATCAGCCGGATCGTCTTTATACCGAATGCGATATTTCGCTGTGCATTTTTGTCCTCCCCACGCATGTTAGGGACGACCGGCGGGTCGTCCCTACTGGGCCTGATTGGTCTCTACAACCAATTCTCCGAGATTCGTGACGCAAAAACCTGCATAGCGATCCATAGCAAATGCGAATCAGGGGTTGAGCCTTCTTCCTGCAGCGTCCCGAAAAATTCCACTCTTGGCACGTCTCCCGAATGCTTTCGGGATCAGGATCTTTTCGAATATTGGCGATTGCTCACGTCAAAAAGATCCCGCATCTGGGAAGCCACGCTTCCCTTGTGCGGAATGACGAAATTCGGAATTTTTCGGGACGCAAAGACAACCGAATTAGCTGTCTCGATTCAACTCCTGATTCGCATAGCAAATGGTATTAGAACCCCATCCACGTATCAGTATCCTCGCGCGCCCCCCTCGACCCTGCCGCCGGGCGCGCGTCCAGAGACCGCCAATCAAACCCCGAGCAACGCCCCTCTCCACCGATCAGGCCGCGTGGGCAATGCGGGTGGCGACGCGCGCATTCCGACGCAGAAGCGCCCGATTGGCGTCGATGATGCGCTCCCCTTCGATCGCACGGAGGCGTTTCAGCAGAAACGGCGTGACGGCCGCCGCGCGCAGGTCTCGGTCGGCCGCGTCTGCGAGGGCCCGCTCGATGGTGGGTTCCAGGGTGGGGCGCGGGAGAGCCACCTCCTCGGGCGGCGGCACGACAACGAGCGTCGCTGCGTCGAGGGCGAGCCGATCGCGGGCGTGAATCACGTCGGCAACGGCCTCGGGCGTATCGCACTGCACGTCGACGGGCAAGCCGCTCGACGAACTGTAGAAAGCGGGCATCGTGTCGGTCCGGTAGCCGACCACCGTCACGCCGTGGGTTTCGAGAACCTCGCGGGTCGCGGGGAGGTCGAGGAGAACCTTGGGGCCGGAACAGACTACCGTCATCGGCGTGTCGCGGAGAGCCTTCAGGTCGGCGCTCACGTCCCACGCCGGGGTCGTCCCGACGGTGCGATGCACGCCGCCGATGCCACCGGTGGCCATCACTGCGATCCCGGCCCGGTGCGCGAGATGCATCGTGGCCGCCACCGTCGTGGCTCCGTCCCGCGATTGGGCGTCGACCACAGGCAGGTCGCGGAGGCTCACCTTGCACACGTCGTCGGCCGTGGCGAGGCGGCGGATCTGCGTCTCGGTGAGGCCCACTACGGGCGCCCCCTCGATGCAGCCAATGGTTTGGGGGACGCCGCCCTCTTCCGCCACCACGGATTCCAAGGTCAACGCCGTTTCTACGTTCGCTGGGTGGGGCAGGCCGTGGGCGATGACCGTCGATTCGAGGGCGACTGGCGGCGGCATTGCAGAACGGGGGCTCGGGTTGGCGAGAACGTTGTGCCTCAGTTTCGTACACTCTCCTTGCAGTGGCATCCTCTGCTCAGGGCGGCGCACGAACCATCGTCAGTGTTGAACAAATACGCTGCAGCATGGCCTTTGATTGCACGCCGGTTCGATGCTGGACCGTGCTTCTCCTGAGCGGACTGTTACTCGTGGGATGCACGGAGAAGGGAACGCCCCCGAACGTACCCGCCGGCCAGTTTGCCGCACGCGTCAACGGGGCTGTTAACGACACGCTCGAAGGGTCGGTTCATTACCGGACAAATAACGACTCGCTCACAGGATTGGAGCTGGGCCCGGAAAACGGAGCCGGCCTGTCGATTGAGTTGGAGCCCCGCCCCCCCGCACTGCGGACCTACGAGGTCGTCAACTGGGAACTGCTCGGCCTGGAACGCCCCGGTGCTCCGCCGGGTGTCGTGGGCTTTCTCACTGTGAACAGGGCACAGTTCGAGTCCACCGACGGCTCCTTCACGTTGACGTACGTGGGGGACGAGCAGGTGGGGGCTACGTTCACGTTTCAAATGAAGGGCGAATTCGGACAGGGACCGAGTGACGTTCCCGCGGTGGAGGTAACCGGCACGCTGAATGCCCTCCCATCACGCTGAGACGGAGACCGCAACTCTGCTCCGCAGGCCGGACGCGATTGCGGCGTCCGTTCTCCAGAAAGTCGTTGCCCCGTGTTTGCGCACTGTGGGAATCCGGCACGAAAATCAGGAAAGCTCTTTATTCCCACGTCCGGACTTCTTTCATTGGGGTATTGGTAGCGCTTTCATCTTCGACCGGTCTCTTCTCCAACATGAAGCTCCCGTTTTTCCTGGCCAGCCGCTTCGTCGCAGGCGAGACGCTCAACGAGGCGCTTCCTGTCCTCGACAACCTCAACGACGACGGCCTGCACGTCGCCCTCGACAAGTTGGGCGAGCACGTGCACGATCGTGAGGTGGCCACCGCTGCCCGCGACGCGTACATCGACCTCGTGGAGACGATTGCCGACCGCTCCGACGACCTGCGCAACCGCATCTCCATCAAGCTTTCCATGATGGGCCAGCTCATCGACGAGGACTTCTGTCTCAACAATCTGCGCGAGCTCCTGGAGGTGGCCGCCGAGCACGACATTTTCGTGCGGTTGGACATGGAAGGGAGTGACCTTACCCAGTCGACCCTCGATCTCTTCGAGGCCGCCTACGAGGACTTTCCCGATCACGTGGGACCAGTGCTGCAGGCCATGCTCCGCCGCACCGCTCGCGACGTGGACCGCATGTGCGAACTCGGCGCGAGCGTGCGTCTCTGCAAAGGCGCCTACGCCGAGCCGGCGGCCATTGCATACCAGGACATGAATCAGATTCGGGAGCGCTATATCGAGTACATGGAGCAACTGCTCCAGCACACCCACTACTCCGGCATTGCTACCCACGACGATCGGATCATTGACGCGACGAAGGACTTCGCCGAGCGCAACGACGTGGATCCGGAGGATTTCGAGTTTCAGATGCTGTACGGCTTGCGCCGCCAGACGCAGCGAGAGATGGCCGCGGCGGGATACAACATGATGGTGTACGTGCCTTACGGCACGGAATGGTTTCCCTACTTTTCGCGCCGTCTGCGAGAGAAGAAAGAAAACGTGTGGTTTCTGCTCAGGACCCTTTTCAAATCGTAGGGAAGGCTCTGCTGAAAAAGGTCTGCACGGCCCGAAAAATCGCGGTTTGTGGCGTTTTCGCAGGGATGGAATTGCTCCACATCGGTTTTTTCAGTGGAGCCTTCCTTATTCCTCCTCGCGCTGAACTCCGACGAGCTCGTGGTCCGAGACGGAGGCGAGCAAGGCCACGGTAGCGGCGGCGGCGAGGATGGCAACGAAGTGCATGGCAATGGGGGCTAGGACAGAAGACACCACGTCGGGGGGCATGGGGCGGAGAGGCGGTTTGGTCGGTATGCACGAACGAGGACCTTCGAGGAAAATCCCGGGATCTCTCTTCAGGATGTCCCTCTCATCCCGAAAAACGAATTCCGACTCGGAATGCGGACGACACGTTAATTTATATCAAAAATCGTGCCTACGTGGGTAGAAAACCGCCCTGGCAGGCTATTGCGCATAGACCTACCTTCATTCTTCCTTCTAATTTCGGTAGACTTGTGTTCGGATATTCGGCGGTTGAGGGAAAGCTTTCGCCTATTGGATGCATCTCGCACCAGAATTTTTGCTGGTCGAGTGCTCGACCGTCAATGCGAAACAGGTCGCTAGTGGATTGTCAACCCTCAATGATTGGGTTCCCAGTGCGATCTCAAAATTCAATTCTCGGCACGTCATCTTGAGCGAAGTCGAAAGATCTCTTTGAAAGATGCCGCCTCCTTCGAAGAGGCTCTTCCCTTCCACTCAGAGCGACCTGCTTGGGTATTTTGAGATCGCACTTTCTATTCGAACAATCACGATTGACGCTGTACTAGCCCCACACAGGAAGTTCCGTGTCCTACCCCGCGAACTTCTCCGTCCGCTCCATCAACCGAACGCGAAGTAGCGGTCCCAATGCGCTGCGCAGCCGGGATTGAAGCCCGTCTGGCAGTGGGGGCACGTGTGATCGGCCGATCGGTACGCGGCGGCGGTCATCGTCTCGTCACAGTCGCCACAGAGCACGACCGGCTCGTGCCGATGCTCGCGCGGCCAGCGATCGGAGGCATGGTTGGCCGCCGCCCGGTGGCACTTGAAGCAGGGATAGTACACGTCGCAGCACACAAATCGGATTGCGATCACGTCCTGCGGGCCGTCGTAATGCGCACAGCGGGTGTCCGGATCGACCGCGATGCCGCGCAGGGAAACTGGAAAGCGGTCGTCGAGGGCGGGGGCGCGCGTGGTTCGACGGTCGGAGGCAGGCACAGGGATCGGGATGAAAATATGAAACGACAGTGTCGTTTTGACGCAGCGCACGCGTTCCAAACGACCTCCGCGTACGGGCAGGTTCATCCCGATTCGGATCGGCAATGCGTGAAGACCGGTGAAGGGACGGTCGCGGTTTGTAAGAAGCTCCGGCGCGCACGCAACAGATCAGGATGGGGGTGTCGCCAAGACGGCAAGCGGCTCGGGGGCGCTCTCTGCTCCCTCGCGAATACAACCTGCCCGAACGATGCCCCGTCGGCGTGGGGACCGCAATGATCTGCTTCGCCTTCACGCTCACGGTTCTATTCCCGCCGTACTTCGTCCACTACGGAATCCATCCGATCGTGTCCGAATGCTGGAGAGGGGAAGCGCGCAGGGAGCGCCCGGTGATCGCGTCCGGTCCGGCGAGCGCCTTGCCGCCGTCGGGAACACGGGCAACATCTCCGAGACGAGCAATCGGACCGCGCGAAATCGGCCGCAGAAACAGCTATTCCTCGTCGAAGTGGTCAAAGCCGCCGGGCTGCAGGGGAACGTCCTCCCCGTCGGCGCGCTGGAGGAGGACGGGGTGCTCCGAGTCGTCCGGCTCCACGACGTCACCGATGACTGAGTAGGACTGCGGATCGACAGCGCCGAGATCCTCCTCGGGCATCGTGAAGACGAGCTCGTAGTCCTCGCCGCCGAAGAGGGCGTAGACGCTCACGTCGTCGCCAAAGTCGGTGGCCG
>CAZSBW010000125.1:0-7651 GCA_964604815.1 uncultured Salinivenus sp.
CGTGCTCCGCGCCTTCGACACCGAGGCCTTCGCCGAAGACGCCACCCACGCCCGCGTCCTCGCCTATCGCAACAAGCGGGTCCGCCGCTACAACCGCGAGATCCGTGCCGCCCGCTACGGGGCCGACGCCGAGCGCTTCGTGGAGGGCGAGTGGCTGGTGGCCACCGAGACGTGGCTCCACGAGGGCGTGCCCCGCCTCACCAACAGCGAAGAGGTCCGCGTCAAGACGGCCACTACCGACACCCTGGAGGCCGAAAACCAGAGCGAGTGGAAGGTCTGGAAACTGAAGGTCCGCACCCGGTCCCGACAGTCGTCGGGATTCACGCGCACCGCCTACGTCCTGCACGAAGACGAGTTTGAGCGCTACGAAAGTGCCCTGGAGCGCCGCCGCGAGACGGCCGAAGAGGACGGGTCGAAGTGGGATCGCTTCTTCGACCTCCGCGAGCAGTTCGCTCGGGTCGACTACGCCTACGCGACGACCGTGCACCGGGCGCAAGGCTCCACGTTCGACACTGTGTTCGTAGACCACCGCGACCTGCAGGCCTGCCGGGACCCGGACGAGCGGCGCGCTCTCCTCTACGTGGCTGTTACGCGCCCAGCCCGCCGGCTGGCGCTGCTGGTGTGATGCTGCTTTCTTAAGAGCGGCAAGCATTTTGAATCTCGCTTCCCGACGAAAACCCCGCTTTCGGGGGCGGTTTGTTTCGGACGGCGGCGTCGGGGCACCCGCCGCGAGGCCTCAACCGGGGGACGAGTGCAAACTATACGGAATCCATCCGATCACGTCTGAATGCTGGAGACGGTGGTCCTCCCGAATGAGCGGAGTTCTACCTAAACGTTTCAGCGTAAAACGTTGAACGTTAAAATGTTATGAGAAGAAATGTCCAGTCATCCAGGTACGCATTCTTCTTTCGCAAGCAGACATTTCGAACTGGAAACGGCATCACAGCTGGACATACCCACACACGTTCCCGCCCAACTGAAGGGGGCGGCGGATAAGCCTCCTCCGCTCCGTCAAAAATTTTGACGTGCGCTTGTCCTGCTCCTTGACCTTTTCCCACTGACTCGATACCATTATGTGTGGACTATATGTCCCCCGGCGCTCGGCGACTACCGAATTGGGCGTCGCTCGTCGTTTCGACACGCCGCACGACACCGGTCACACACGTCATGGGTCGAAAAAAGCTCACTGCCAAGCAGCACGAGTTTCTCCAGTTCCTGATTGATCATACGCGGGAGACGGGCGTGTGGCCCACCTATCGGGAAATTATCGAGCACTTCGGCTACAGCTCCCCGAACAGCGTCACGCAAAACCTGAAGGCCCTGCACCGAAAGGGGCACCTCAAGCACAACGATCAGCAGGGCTACCACCTTGCGGAACGCTATCAGGAGCAGCCCGAGCCGGGCATTCCGATCAAGGGCGTCATTTCGGCCGGAAGTCTCCAGGAAGCGGTGGAGGCCGACCTGGGAACCATCACGCTCGACATGCTCTTTCCCAATCTCGATCGCATCTTTGCCATCCGCGTGTCGGGGCAATCGATGCGGGGGGCCGACATTCACGACGGCGATTACGTGCTCCTCATCGACGAGGACATTCCCGAAGGGGGCATTGGGGCGGTGCTCTACAACGGCGAAACGTCGCTGAAGCGTGTGTACCACGACGAAGAGGGCTTGCGCCTGGAGCCCTGCAATCCGGAATACGACGACATCCACATCCAGCCCGACGTCTTTGAGGAAGTCACTATTCTCGGCCGATACGTGGGGCACATGAGCGACGAAGGCATCCACAAGCGGCCCAGCCGGGGCGAACTGCCAGGCGCCTGATCACACGTCCGGTCCATCCGTAGGAGGGAGGAGTCGATTTTTCTTCCCTCTAATCGTCCACTCTACGTTCATGAGCGACCTTCCGAGTTGGAACTCCAATCTCCGCCGCGACGGCGGCCACTGGGACGACGGCCGCTGGTACGACATTCACCTGGAGCGCCGCATGCCCCAGGCCATTCCGATGCTTGAAGAGATGGCGATGGCGTTGCCCCCGCTGCCCCCGGGCTCGGTGGTGGGCGACCTGGCCTGCGGCACGGGAAACGCCGCGGCGACGGTCTTGGACGCCTACCCCCAGATTCAGCTCGTCTTGATCGACGAAGATCCGGATCTCCTCTCCATCGCCCACGACAAGGTGGAGCGTATGACGCGCAACGTGGAGCCCCTCCGCGTGACGATTCCCTCCGACGGCGAACCGCTCCCGGGCGGGCCGTTCGACCTGGTGGTGGCCTCCCTCGCCCTGCACGCCATCATCGGGCACGACGTGGATCCGGCCGAGGCCGAGTCGCGGTACGAACTCCTCTTTCGCAGCATCCGCGAGCCCCTGCGTCCGGGCGGGCACTGCATCATCGGCGATCACGTGGGCACGCTGCCCCTCTTTCCACAGCTCAAGGCCATGGAGCGAGCGGGCTTCACGGACGTAGACTGCGCGTGGCGCCAAGACGACTTCTTCGTGGCCGGCGGTCGGGTCGGTGAAGAGTGATCTCTGCCCGGTCCGCCATTTTCCAGCGGCGTCATTGGGGGGCGAGCGCGACGCGGATCGAGTCGTAGTAGAGCCGGGTGGTGGCTTCGAAGCCCGAGTCGGTGCCCACCAGTAGCCAGAGCGTACCGTCTCCGCCCGTCGTTGTGGAGAGGGGATCCTCCATTGTGCGTTCGATGAGGCGGAAGGGCGTATCTTGACAGTCCTCCACGCCGTTGGCGACGTCTCCGAGTACGTTGGCTTCCTCGCCTCCCTGCGATTGGCCGCCCTTGTCGATCGTGAGGCGGTACCAGCCGTCCTCGTCCACCGTTCGCTCGGGCTTTGCGGCGGAGCCGCCCGCCTTTACCCAGACGCTCTCGCCCGGCGCGCCGCCGACCCCGGCGCAGCCGGAGGGCGATGCGCTGGCGAGCGTCACGTCGACGGTGAGGGCGTAGGTTGTGTTCGGGGCCAGGTCGGTAAGACGACGGCGGAGGCCCATGAACAGGTCGTCGCTCGTATTGCGACCGCTCAAGAACAGGCCGTGGCCCGCCGGCACCTCCTCGGGAAGGGGGCGGCGGTCGAACGTGAGGGCCATCCCGTCCGCCGTCGTGTCCGCGTCAGTGGGGTAATCGGCGAAGAGCCGCGTCCAGCCGTTCGTGTCGTCTGTGAACGAGAAGCTCCGCTCGATGCGCTGGGGCGGGGGGGCGTCGTTTTCTGAAAGGTCGCACGCCCCGAGAAGAAGGCCGATAAAGACGAGCGATAGTGCCAGGTGAGACGTCCTGCCGGGTGTCGATGAACGAAGCATGGGACGATCGGACGTTTCGGGTGCCGTAGAACCTCGTAAGGTGTACACTCAAACCGTCGGGAGTGACCATTTTCCTCTTCTTGTTCGAGGAATCTGCCTCCAGACGCTGCTCCGGCCGGAAAGAGCAAACGGGGGGGACGTCAGGCACTATACCCCTGTCGGATCAGGTAGCGGAGGAGGCCGGGGACGAATCGCTTCAGATACACGTTGATGAGTTCCCAGCCGCCGACGTAAAACTCGGCCTTTTCCCGGTCGATGGCGTCGGCGATGGCCGTCGCACACTCAGGGGGCGAGAGGCCGTCCTCCAGAACCTTTTCGACTGTGTCCGTTCCGTTCGTGGAAATCATGTTTGAGGCGATGTTCGTCTGCACGAAGCCGGGACAGGCGAGCGTCACGCCAATGCCGTCGTCGTGCACCTCGGCGCGAAGGGAGTCGAACCAGCCCTGCAGCGCGTGCTTTGAGGCCGAATAGGCAGAGAGGGAGGGTACTCCGAACTTGCCGGCGATGCTGCTTACGACGGCAATGTGCCCTGCTCGGCGGTCCTGCATGCGGGGCAAAACCGCCTTCGTGAGCTGCACGGTTCCGAAGAAGTTGACCTCCATCACCTGTCGCACGACATCCATGTCGGTGCTATCGGCAGAGCCACGCTGGGCGATGCCCGCGTTGTTGACGAGCACGTCGACGGGGCCGACCTCGTCGTGAACCGTGTCGGCGGCGGCCTGGAGGGTGTCCGGCTCGGTCAGGTCGAGCGGTTGAACGACGTGGTCGTCCGGTCGAGGGCAGCGCCTGCGGGTCTTCCGGAGCGCGTCGGGCCGATCGGAGGAGAGCACGAGTCGAGCGCCCCGGCGGCTCAACTCGTAGGAGAGGGCTTCCCCAATCCCGGAACAGGCGCCGGTAATCCAGACGAGGCGGTTGCGAACGTCCATGCAGCGGGGCAGTGCGTGGTGAAGTCGAAACCGGACCCGCCGGGGCCGATGGAGAAACAGACTATGCGCCGTAGTACTGCCGGATGAAGCGGCGGAAGAGACCGGGGACGAATCGCTTCAGATAGACGCCGATGGTTTCCCAGCCGCCGACGGTGAACTCAGCCGTGTTTTGCTCGATGGCGTCGGCGATGGCAGCGGCACACTCCGCGGGCGGGATGCCTTTCTCCGTCGCCTCCGGCCCCAGCGGCGTGCCGTCGGGATAAAGCGCGTTTGAGGCGATGTTCGTCTGCACGAAGCCGGGGCAGGCCAGCGTCACGCCGATGCCGTCGTCGTGCACCTCGGCGCGAAGAGAGTCGAACCAGCCGTGCAGGGCGTGCTTCGAGGCGGCGTACGAGGAGCGGAGGGGCGTGCCAAACTTGCCGACGAGGCTGCTCACGACCACCACGTGGCCCTGTTGGCGGTTGATCATGGCGGGGAGCACGGCCTTCGTGAGTTGCACGGCGCCGAAGAAATTGATCTCCATGATGCGCCGCACCACGTCCATTTCCGTCTCCGCGGCAGTGCCCCGTTGACTGATGCCGCCGTTGTTGATGAGCACGTCGACGGGGCCGACCTCGTCGTGAACCGTGTCGGCGGCGGCCTGGAGGGTGTCCGGCTCGGCCAGGTCGAGCGTCTGGACGACGTGCTCGCCGGAACGGGCACAGCGCCCGCGCACCTCGTCGAGCGCGTCTTCGCGGCGAGAGGAGAGGACGAGCCGGGCCCCCCGGCGGCTCAGGTCGTAGGCGAGGGCTTCGCCGATGCCGGACGAGGCGCCGGTGATCCAGACGAGACGATTGCGTACGTCCATGATGGGGCGCAGTTGGAAGGAAGAATGAACCACTCCAACCTATCGGGACGCGGAGACGGAGGCAAACGCCCCTGACAGGGTAATTACTCGCTCTTCGTATTCGTCGTCTCCTCCCGTTTCTTCCGGAGGCTTTTCATCAACGCCTCGAAGCCCCGTTTCCGAACTACCGTCTGGAACGAGCGGGCATACCCCTCTGCCGTGCTTACGTCGTCGACGATAATGTCTTCGGCCTTCCACTTGTCGTTCCGGCGCTTCAGGACGTACTCGACGGGCGTCCGCGTGCCTTCGTACTCGGTGATCGTGCGCACGTAGGCGCTGTCGCCCTGTACGGTAATCTCCTCGTACGTGACCGTGGAGTTGTACACGTCGAGGTCGCCCATCGACTGGGCCCGCACCACGTCCTGGAAGACGTCAACGAACTCCGTCCGTTGGTCGGCGCTCAAATCGTCCCAGTGCGGCCCGAGCGCTGTCCGTCCCATCACGCGGAAGTCGATGACGCCGTTGATGAGCTCCTTAAGTCGGGCGCGCTGCTCCTGGGTGTAGTCCTCGTCGCCGCTAAGGATGGATTTGATTTGCTGATCTCTATCTTCGAGCATCTGGCGGATCTCCGCGCGGGTCGATTGCTGACTTTGTGCCCAGCCCGGCGTGGGGCCGCCAATCAGCAGAAGAGCGATGGCCAGGAGACCAGCGAAAAGAGCACGGGGACGATGCATAAGAGCGTACAGGGTTTGTGAGGAGTCGAGCTGGAGGAAAAATTCTGCCCGTTCGGATTAGTTCTCCGGTTGGGACGAACGAATAAGCGTGCCGTTCTGCACACGATCCGTGAGCGTGCCCGTTGCGCGCAGGAGCTTCAGGACGGCTACGTTGTACTGCTTGACGGCCTCGGCGTAGCGGGCGCGGGCTTCAAGGTCCGCCCGGACGGCCTTCACGAGGTTCTCGGTGTCGGCAAACCCGAGATCAAAGTTAATCTGCTCGGTCCGCAGCCACTCGCCGGAGATGGTCGTGGATCGGTCGCGCGAGTCGACGGCGGTTTTCGCAGTGACGAGGTTGCGGAAGGCCTCCTCCACCTCGAACTGCACGAGCTGCCGGGCGGCCGTTTGCTGGTTCTCCACCTCCGTGAGTTCGGCCTTGGCCTGCTCCACCTTTGCCTGCGTCTGTCGAAAGTTTAGATCGAGCTCAATCCCAAGGCCCGTGCGTGTGCCAGTGCCCATGAAGGAGTCGCCCACAAAGGCATTGTCGGGATTGGGGCGCTCCGGCAGGGTGATGCTCTGCGAAAGGCTGGCTTGAATGCCGATCTTTGGATAGTAGTCGGACTGCGCCACGTCGACGAGCGCCTTGCGGGCTTTCACGCCGGCCTTGGCCTGCTCCACCTCTGGACGGTTCCGGAGGCCCAACTGAACGTAGTGATCAAGCGAGTCCGGATGGATCGAAAAGTCGAGCGGACGAAGCTCGTCCGCCGTCGCCTGTACGGTCGTGCCTTCCGGCAAGAAGAGCTGTCGTCGCAGGGCCGAGCGGGCCGTGGCCCGGTTCTGCTCGATCTCGACGACCCGTCGCTTGAACTCCTCTTCCGTGAGCCGGGTCTGGAAGAGGTCGGCCTGGTCGACGCTCTCGTCGCCCTCTTCGAGCAGGCGGTTGATTTCCTTCTTCGCACGATCGATGACCTTTTCCGTACGGTCGGCGAGTCGATCGAGCTCCTGGGTGAGCAGTAGATTGTAATAGATTTCGCCGGTGCGGACGGTTACCTCCAGCGCTTTCTGGTCCACCCGAGCGTCCTCCACGTCCACGCCGTGCTGAGCTGCGCGGATGTTGCCGGAGAGTTCGCCCCACGTAAACAGCGGCTGGCGGGCAACGATCTCGCCCCGAGCAAAGGGGCGGAGAGCTCCCAGCGACCAGTCGTTCTCGACGTCGGGATTCAGGTAGAGCTCATTGTCCGGCCGCCCGTTGTCGGCCGGAATGTCGAGTCCCGGTGCGAACGAGGAGGACACGTTTGCGGATAAATCCGTCAGGAAACGATTGGCCTGCGCCCGGTCGCTCCGCGCCGAGGCGAAGCGGCGCTCGGCCCGACGCTGATCGACCTCCGGACTCACCTGTAGGGCCTTCGCCATTGCCTCCGTCAGGTTGACACGTACGGTGTCCGGTGTCTGGGACACCGGCTGGGCCACTGCCGATCCACCGGCCGCAAAAAGCAGGCTCATCAAAACGAGAGTACGTACAATCATCATGGGCATCCAGTCAAGTCAATCGCAAGAGATCCCCCTCCACTGGCACTTTTCACGCAAAGAATGCGTGATGCGAATCGGGAGTTGAATCGAGACAGCCAATTCGGTTGTCTTTACGTCCCGAAAAATTCCACTCTTGGCACGTCTCCCGAATGCTTTCGGGATCAGGATCTTTTCGAATATTGGCGATTGCTCTCGTCAAAAAGATCCCGCATCGGGGTGCGGGATGACGGAGTTGGGAATTTTTCGGGACGCTGCAGAAAGAAGGCTCAACCCCTGATTCGCATGCGTGATGATCCGGCGACAGAGACCAAGTTGGCTTCCTGAGTAGTCGGGTGAAAGACGGGTCCCATTGGC
>CAZSBW010000126.1:0-7649 GCA_964604815.1 uncultured Salinivenus sp.
AAACCTGCACGGAGTGTTGGTGGGAAGAGCTTTTCGGAAAACACCGGGACGATTTTCTACGGGCTAGCACACCGAAGCTGAAGAGATCATCGAGACCTTGGCACTTATTGCAGAAGAGAACCGGGTGGCCAGTCTTTCACGAGTGAAAGGATACAAAGGCAATTGCATGTTACTGATCCGTGCACAGGTAGTTAAACAATATTCTCCGTACGAGGAAGGAGATCTCAGATCTCCAAAACCGTGTTATGCTGTCAGCGGAGATCATCTTTAAGAACCCATTCACGTATCAGTAAGTCTATCACGGTAGAAAATCGCTGTGGTATTCCTTCCGAACCGGATCTGTAACGTCTGAAGGCAGGTAGTTCGATCAACTCGGCGCCGAGAATGTTAAGATGCAATCGTCCTGCATCTTATCAGCGGTTCTTGGGTTCACCTTATGAGTGATTGTTTGGCATGCGCACATACTCTGCACAAGCTTATGCGCACCAACAACTTACCCATCAAACTCTTTTTCTATCGAGAAAACCGCTCAGCTTAGGGATTAGGCAATTGGCATGAGCCCGCCCCCGTCGACATCTCTCAGCGGGCACAGCCGGAAAACCAGCTTTCAATTCATCTCGCGCATCAAATCGTCGGCTATGCTCCAAATCCTCCCCTCCATTTTTTCTGCCCTGCAGCCCCGAGCCGATCACCTCTCTCAGGAGACTCGTGTTCAGGTACAGATACACCGCCTTCTGAGCCTCCTCGGGGCCGGCTTCGTCGTGGGATTCGGGCCGCTGTACGCCCTCTCCAATCCCGGAGCCGTCGATCCGCTCTGGGCGCGGCTCGCCGTGTCCGGACTGTTTGCATGCCTCTTCATAGCGTCCTACGCGTCGAGCCGGATCCGCAGGGCGTACGTGCCGTGCATGCAGGCCGTTTTGTACGTTACGATGGGGTGGTTCGCCGTCCTGGCAACGCTGAACCGCTTCTCCGTCGACTATGCAGTTGGACTGCTTCTGGTATACGCCATCCTTGCGGCCGTAGTCGGGTACAGTGCGCGGTCGATCGGGCCGGCGCTCTGGTTTCTGGTTTACGGCTTTTTGCTTGTCGTAGGAGGCGTACTGATTAGTCCTGAACCGGAGGCGACCCCCACAGTCTTGCTCGCCTGCGTGGGAACGTTCGCAATCGTAGAGGCGGTGCTCATTCGGGGGTGGCTCCAGATCCGAGACACGATCCGTGAGCAGGAGTCCCGCCTCCGCGGGCTCGCCAATAGCCTGCCCGGCGCCGTTTTTCAGTTTTACGCCCGGGAGGACGAAAGCATGGGGCACTATTTCGTCAGCGAGCACGCTGAAGAGGTGCTCGGAATCAGCGCCGACCCGGATGGCTTCTACGAGCGGTGCATGGAACACATTCCGAAGGAGGCCCGCGAGGCGATGGAGCGATCCATCGAAACGGCCATTGCGGAGGAGAAAAGCTGGCAATTCGAAACCCCCTTCGACCGTCCGGACGGGACCCGCATTTGGACCCTCGGCACCTCCGTCCCCGAGCGGCGAGAGGGGGAGGTCGTATTCAACGGAGTGATTCTTGACATCACCGATCGCAAACGGGCCGAGCAGGCCCTTGAGGAGGAGCGAGACCGGCTGGAAACCCTCTTTGAAGCCCTCCCCACTCCGGTTGTCCATTGCACCGACGCAGACCGGGGCGCCCAAGTCGTCGACGCGAATGCAGCGTTCGAGGACACCTTCGGGGTCAGCATCGGCGAGGTCCGGGGGCGCGAGATCGATGAGATTCTCGTCCCGGCCGAGAAGGAGGACGAGGCCCGTGCACTGGATCGCCGCGCGCTGGAGGAGGGATCGCTGCAGACCGAGGTCCGGCGCACGACGGCCGACGGTCCACGGGACTTTCAGCTTCAGGTGGCCGGCCGCCATCCAGAGGGCGAGTCCCCAGAGATCTTCGCCGTCTATACCGACATCACCGAACGGAAGCGGAGGGAGCGCCGCCTGTCGGCGATTTTCAACCAGACCTACCAGTTTACCGGCCTGATGGAGCCGGACGGCACGGTTATCGAGGCCAACGACACGGCCCTCCAATTCGGGGGCATCGAGGAGGAGGACGTGCTCGGCGACCCGCTTTGGGAATCGCCCTGGGCCCAAGCCGGACCGGAAACGAAACGGACGATCCGAGAGGCCATTCGGGAGGCCCGCAACGGCGAATTTGTACGGGATGAAATCGAGATCCAGGGCGCAGAGGAAAACCGCATTATTGACTTCTCGGTCCGGCCGGTTACCGATGGAGATGACGTGACGCTCCTCATTCCGGAGGGCCGAGACATCACCGAGCGGATCGAGAAGGAACGGCGCCTGCAAGAGCAGGAGGCCCAGTTGCGGGGGCTGGCCAACAGCATCCCGGGCGTCGTGTACCAGTTTCGGGTCGATGCGGAAGGGACCTATGGATTTGGGTTTGTCGGTGAGCGCGCCGAAGAGGTTCTCGGCATCTCTGCAGAAGAAGACGGGTTCTTCGAGCGGTTCGTCGAACGAGTGCCCGAATCGCATCGAGGCCTCTTCCTTGAGTCGATCGAGACGGCGGTTGAAGAGGAGGCGTTCTGGCGTGAGGAGGTGCCCTTCGACCGGCCTTACGGGGAGCGCATCTGGGTGCTGGCCACCTCCACACCGGAGCGTCGGGGCGAGGAACTGGTGTTCAACGGCGTCATCCTGAACGTGACCGAACGCTCTCTGCTCCAGCGCCACGTGGGGGCGCACACCCTCGAAATGATTCGCGGAAGCGAGGAGCTTGATCGCGACCTCGCCGAGCAGGGGCAAATGCAGGACCTCGCCGTGCTGTTTACCGACCTCCGGGGCTCGACCGACCAAATTGAGCGCACCGCGCCTCGGGAGTTTATACGCCAGCTCAACCGCACGTTTAGCACGCAGGCGAAAATTGCGACCCATTTTGACGGCTCGATCGACAAGTTCGTGGGCGACGCCATGATCGCTATTTTCGCCGGGGACGCCCCACTGGAGCGCGCCCTGCGCTGCAGCATCGAGATTCAGCGCGCCTTTCGCACGGATCCGTTGTCGTCCTCGTTCTGGAAGGGACTGGGGATCGGTGTCAACTACGGGCCGATGTTGGTGGGCAATGTGGGGACCGAGGAACGGCTCGACTACAGTGTCATCGGGGCGGAGGTCAACCTGTGTGCTCGCCTCTGCGAGGCCGCCGAACCCGGTCAGATCCTCGTACGGCGCGACCTCATGGAGCATCACGGCCTTGACGACGTAGCACAGATCGAGTCGGTGGGCACGCAGACCTTCGAGGGTTTCGATCGCCCGTTCGAAATCGCCGAAGTCCACCACGACCACGACGGGTAGGCTTTTTTACCGCCGTCCGCGGGCTCTGCGCTTCGGACTCGATCCCGTTCACACACAGGTGGACGCGGGCTTCGGGCTCAACGGGTTGTGCCGGATGGAAGCATCGACTCCCGCTTCCCCATCAAAGAGATTCCGACGGAGGAGGATGTGCCGCACTGCAGCTCGCCCAGTCTACGTGTCGACCTCCGGTGGTTCAATCTCTTTGCTTTTCGCAACGCGGAGAACAAATCCGCCGGCGAGGCCTCCAGCGAGCAGTCCGTAGGTCCTCTGTACACGACAAAACTCACATGACACTTCAATCTTTCGACACAAGTCATTCTGAGGAGCGAGGCAATCTAGATTGCCGGCGACGAAGAATCTCTTCGAGAAGCGGCGGAAGCGGGGATCAAGCGGCAGGCTGATCGAACTCGTTTCCGCTTTATTCGAAGAGATTCCTCGCTACGCTCGGAATGACGCGGTCGAGGAAAGGGAATAGCCCTCCTGTGAAGCCTCGTCCAGTTTTTGTCGCGTGCCATGCCGTAGGTCCGAGTTTCGGTGTGTCTTAACGGCAAATCTGTCCCCGAACAAGCCCGACAATCAACACGGAAATGGCGTCTCGAAGCTGCCGGCTCGTGTTCGCCCTCTATTGAAGCAGTGCGACCGCGCGTTTCTCCCCCCCGTTCGCCCTCTCCCCCGCGCTTTTCCGGCAATATCCCCCATCGGCAGCAGGTGAGCCGTCCCTCTCGACAGAAAATTTTTAACATGGGATCGCCACTGGTTGGGCTTGGACTGGGGCCCCAAGTCTGTTTTCCACCCGTCCCAGAGTTCGGGGGGCGACTCCATTTCGTCAGCCGCCGGCACAGCTTTCCCTCTTCCTCTCTGGCTCTGCCGAAAAAGGTCTTCGAGGCGCGGAAAAGGGCAGTTTGCGGCGTTTGATTGGGGACACAATCGTCCGAAATCGACCTTTTTTCAGTGCAGTCCGCTCTGTCTATTGGAACGACAGCCCTCGTCCCCCGGCCCTTACTCCGAATCGGACTCAGCGGAGTGAAGAGTGTCGAGCTGGGCATGGAAATCCTGGATGCAATGATCGGCCGTCGACCCGCCGTCCGAGTCATCATCCCCCGGTGAAGGCGAGTCAGAAGAGGCATTCTGCTCAGGGCAGTCGTGCCCCTCCTCCCAGTGCGTCTGAAGGGTGAACACCTCCTTGTCGGAAAGGGGACGATGAGCGCCTCGCTCTTCCCTTGTTCCTTCCTCGAAGTCGTCAATCGTGAGCGTTCCCAAAGCCGTCCGAGCGGCCCCAAACAAGAATGACAGCGCGTCCATCGCCTCATGAACGGCCTCTTCCCCAACCGCGCCGCGCTCCCGTAGCGCCGTCCGGAACGCCTCAATCCGCTCGGCTTCCTCCCCAGGCGACGCCTCCTCGTGACACCAGGACAGAAACGCCAAGGCCCATGCCTCGTACCGACCTGACTGCTGAACCGTGAGCCCTCGTTTCTGGGCCGCGTCCCGAAAGGCCTGCGAGAACGCGTCCAACTCCTCACTGGAAATCGGAACCCGATCGGGAAGAATTTGCGCGCGTTTGGGAAGCGACATGGCGGTGGGCAAGACAATCTCGATAATTCAGAAGACTCACACTGGACGACACAATCCTCTATCGTACCCTCGGAGCAAAGTTCAGGATTCCCACCGAAGGGGCACATCCCTGTGACACATTTTGCCCATCAGATCTAACGTCTCCGCTGAGTGGGAAAAATATACACCCACCACTCCGAATGAGATAGTAAAAACGAAACGCACTGCTCCCCACACCGTCAAGGCCGGGGACACGACCAATCGGCGCCATCGTGCCATGCTCAGCCTCTTCTCCGCCCTCTCCCTGCCAGGTCCGACGCCGAACCCGTGGAGCATCGGAGCCTACGTCGTCCTGGTCCTCGTCCTGTTGTGGATCATTCAGCGCCGGGCGTACGGGCTCCCCCAACGGCCCCGCCCAACGCAGCCCTCCGACCCCGATACCGCGCCAACGGATGAGTCCGGATCAGTGTACGTCCTCAGCAACCCCGAACATCCCGGTCTGGTGAAAATCGGGTACACGACGCGAACCCCAAAGGAACGCGCCCGAGAATTGTCCGCCTCAACCGGCGTCCCACGACCGTTCGAGGTTGAGTATGAGGCAACGGTCTCCCATCCCCGGAGGGTCGAACGGGCAGTGCACCAGACCCTCAACCCACGAATGGTGAACCCGGATCGCGAATTTTTCGAGGTGTCGGTTCGGACGGCCATTCGCACAATTCGACGCGTTGCAGACGTGGACGACGACACGAGTGTCGGGGGGTGGCCGCTGTTCGGTCTGTCATCCGTCATTCCGCGTTGGCTGCAGACCCGGCTGGAAACGGGACTCGGGGTTCTCTTCATGGGCGGATCCGCGTTCTCAGCGGTCGCACTCGTCATTCACTCGACGGCTCCCGTCAGCGGTCCGGCGTCCTGGACTCGTACGCACGCAGAGAACCTGGTCAATCCGGGTCCGGCTCTCCTCGAGTCCGTGCCCGAGGGCCTTACGGACCTGTTTGCCGCGCTCGGACACGCCATAGGCCCTGACTTCTTGGGATACTGCGGCCTGCTTCCCGTTGGCGTGGTCGGCCTCTGGGGATACGCCCTCGTCCGACACCGCCCCCTCCGTCCGCTGAGACGCCCAACGATCTTCGCGGCCACAGCCGCCGTCGCCGTCGCGGGCCCCCTCGGGTGGCTCGTGCATCGCGCCCAAGAGACCTCGTCGTCCTGGACGGGCGGCGCCGGCACAGCAGACGCGCTCCAGTCGTGGTGCGGCGCCGTGGGCACCGCGGCGGCCGGCGAGCTGCGAAATCACCTCGGCCCCACCGGGGCACTCCTCTTCTTCGTCGTGCTTCTGATCGGACTTTTTCTCCTCGGCGTCCGGTGGGCACTTCCCCGGAGCGGGTTGGGCTCGTCGTGAATGCCCCGTCGTCAGCGAGGGCGTTGACGGTCATCCTCGGCCCCGTCGTTCTCACGTCGCCGCAGCGGGTCTCCTCCCTGCATCTGAACGACGCGCTGGGGAAACGGAATGTCGATGCCCGCCTGCTCAAATCGGGCAAGTACGCGGCGATAGACCCGGTCTCGAACGGTTCGCTTCTCGGCCCCCAGCCTGGGCCCGTCGATCCACGCCAGCACCTGCAGCACCACCGAGTTGTCCCCAAGCGACACCACATTAATCTCCGGCCCCGGCTCCGAGACGATGCGATCCGATTCCCGGAGAATGGGACCGACAATCTCATCCACTCGGTCCAAATCCGTCCCGTAGGCCACTCCCATCGTTATGTCGATTCGGGTCCGCTGCTCGGGTAGCGCGTGGTTGACGATCACCTTGCGCCCGAGAACGTCGTTCGGAATCATCACGACCTCGTTTTTCAGGGTCCGGATAATCGTCTTGTGGAGATTGATTTCCATCACGTCGCCGACGTATTCGCCGACCTCAATCCGATCCCCGACCCGAAAATTCCGATCGGCCGTGAGCGTGACCCCGGCCAGCACGTTCGACAAAATGGTCTTTGCCGCGAACGCCACCGACAGTCCCACGATACCGAGGGAGGCAAGAAACGCCGTGACCTCAATGCCAACCTCTCGGAGCGCCACCAGAATGCCGATCACCCAGATCACGTAGACGGCCGTCAAGTCCACCACACGCACGATCCGCTCGTCCACGTCCGTGTCGTCCCGCTGGGCATACGGAATCGCATACTCCTCCACGAGGGCATCGACCAGATTGGCCAGAAACCAGGTGCCCGTAACCGTAAAGACCGCCAGCCACGCGCCCGTCCAGTGACCGAACTGCGCTCGTACCTGCGGAATGCGGTAAAGGGCGAAGAGGAGCGCGCTGAGCCCCACGAGCACCCCGACCGGCGCCCCCGCCACCCGAACGAAAAGGTCGTCAATTTGATACTGCCCCCGATCGGTCCGTGCCGCGAACCAATCCGCGAGGGCGTGGACCAGATACGCCCCCACCATGCCGCCCGCGACGATGGCAAGCGAAATGAAAATGGTACTCAACGGCACACTGTCCATCGGCTCACTCGTTCAATGCGAGATCGCAGCCTTCCCAAGAAAACAAAGAACGGAGAAAATGTTGAGTGGAACGTCCGATCGACCGATAGAGCAGGTCCTTCATAAAGCGTTGCTTCTGTGCGAGGCGTCACGAAAACAGATCGGGCTCCTTCCCCCAGAAATCTCGACGGACGTGAGAATGGGCGCCGCCGGAGAATACAACCCGCCCCAGAATGATACATTTAGCGACGTGAAGAAAACGGCCGACACCAT
>CAZSBW010000127.1:0-7525 GCA_964604815.1 uncultured Salinivenus sp.
CCCTGCTATCGATGGAAAACCGATAACATCCCGTGGATAATCTCGCAACTCCACACAGATTGCCAAGCGAGTTTGAGAATGGGGATCTCGGATCCCCTTCAGTGGAGTGCAGGGAGGGAATCTGAGATTCCCATGTTCAGGTCGTTTCTTCGCTTGCCGTGATCTTTTTCGTCCATTTTTGGATCCAGCCAAAAATGGATTCCAGTCCAATGAAAGTGGCTGAGCTTTACGAACCTGCTCCCAGCTTTCGATGGAAAACCGATGACATCCCGTGTATGATCTCGCAACTCTACAGAGATTGGCAGGGAGGAGCGAGTCGAAGGGGCCCGAAGGGTCATCCTTTGGGAATCTCTCTGAAATTGGCAAGAATACCCAATTGGAGCAATGAGGGACGAAAAACGGCTTCCGCCAACGGTCAAAAAGATTCCTCGGCTCTGGCGATCTAGATCGCCTCGAATCAAGATCGCCTCGCTCGGAATGACGTAATGTTCTTTTGCTGGTCTACTTAGGTCCACCTATGCCATTGTATTCGGCAGGAAGAACTGCACGATCCTACTGAAAAGCGAAGAGTTTTTGGAGCGTCTTCGACTCAGAGTGATAGGTAGCAGAAAGCACAACAGTCTCTCGGCCGGAACCGGGCGATGGGGGCCGAACGACCGTCCACGACCGCGGTGCCGGCCCCCATCAGCAATACGGAGCGGCTACTGCGCAATGTTCACCTTCTGCGGCGCAGAACTCTCCTTATCCACCTCCACACCGACCAGTTGACCGGTCTCCAGGGAGTCGAAGGGGACCTCACTGTACCGTTTCAGTATCGGGGTGGACTCCCCGACGGTGAATTCCATCGTGCCGTTGTCATCTACGTCCACGGTCACCTTCTTCGCCTCAGCGTCCAGGTCTGTCACGGTTCCGCTGTGGGTCATCGTTTCGGACGAGTCGTCAGTGCCATTTTCGCTGTCTGCTCCGCCGCACCCAACGAGTACGACCAGAGCGAGCACAGTGCAAGCTGTCGAAAAGAGCCTCATAATGGTGAGATTTGTTTGTAAAGAAGACCGCTCTTTTATAATGACGCATCAGGAAATAGAAATCAACCTCATATCCAAAAAAACAAGTGACTGGATCCGACGACTATTTTTGGCCCCGCTCAGAACTACTCCGAAGATTCGCCCCCACGGCGACGGATCACAGAGCGCCCGGAACGAGCCGTCGCCTCAGCGGTGATTGAATGAGGATCCCTTGAACAACCGCACCCTCGTCCCATGCACATTGTCCTGATTGACGCCTCCCTCGGCACCCCGCACGCCAAGCGCAATTTCAAGCGAGAGGTGGACGCGTCCCTCACCATCTACGACGCGAACGAGGGGGACATTCCCCCACCCATCGGCGAGCCGGACCCAGTTCAATCCGCCGACGGCGTCATCATCAGCGGCTCCCAGTCCTCCGTCTACGACGACCACAGACCCTGGATACAGACACTGAGCCGATGGGTCGAAGGCGCCATTGCCGATGGGGTCCCCATCCTCGGCGTCTGTTGGGGGCACCAGTTGCTCGCGCAGGTCCTGGGCGGCACCGTGAAGGGCGGGTCCTACGAACTCGGGTACGTGCAGGTGACGCAGGAGGCAAGCGATCCGATCTGGAACGACATTCCGAACCCGTTCACCGTCTTCGCCACCCACTCGGACCACGTGGTGGCCATGCCGCCGGACGCCACGCTCCTCGCGTCCAACGAGACCGGCGTGCAGGCCTTCCGTCAGGAGCACGTCTACGCCGTGCAGTTCCACCCCGAATACGATCTGCGTACGGCCGAAACCATGATCAACTCGAAGGACCTCCCGGAACGCGACGTCCAGGCCGCCCTCGACACCTGTACCGAGGCGAATGTGGAAGCGGCCCAGCCCGCCAAACAGATCTTCGACAATTTCCTTCGGCACGCCAAGACGACCGCCCGCGCCTCGACCGCGGCCTAGCGTCGCCGACCGCTTTCATGAGACCGACCGGTGCGTTCTCGGTCGCCTCCGCTAGCAGACGACACCCTCCCCCTGGGCTATGACTCTCCCGACCCTTTCACGCTCCGAAATCAAAGAACACACGGCGGGCGGCTCCTTCGAACGCGGCGAGCAGTACCTCGCCGACGGCGCGGTCCGCTCCGTCAAGCGAACGGACAAGCACACGCTGAAGGCGCAGGTGCAGGGCAGCGACGTGCACCCGTACATCGTCACGATCCAGTTCGACGCGGACGACATCCGAACGGTCAAATGCACCTGTCCCTACTACGAGGGCAGCTGGTGCAAGCACATCGTGGCCGTTCTGCTCGCGACCGAAGAGAGGGACGTGCCCACCGGGGAATCGGTGGAAGTGGACGAGCTAGTCGCCGACATGGACCGCCCCGCGCTGGTCGCCCTCCTCGAACGACTCGTGGAGCACGATCCCCGACTCCTCGAACAGATCGAGCGGGAGCGCGCCCGCCTTACTGCCAATGAATAGCAGGCGCGGTTCGGACAGTCGGTCTCGTTCTCTTTGTTCCGCATTGCTGAGACCATCTCACTGGGGGCCTCACGCCGCTCGAAAGCGGGAAACACACCGCCCCCGGTGCCGGCCGTCGAGACCAATTGGGCGTTCCCCAACCGGCATCGACGGTTCCGTCCAACGGCCCCTTCGACCGAAGCGTCTCCTCCGAAAGCCATGAAAAAGATCCTCGATGTCACCGACCGTCGAACGCGCTTCCGACAGCAGCTATCGATGATCGGATGCGGATTGTTGCTCGGGAGTGGCGCTTCTATGTTTATCGTCGACGCCGGAACCCCGCTTATCGCGTGGATTGTGATCGGTTCGGCCGTTGCGCTTCTCGCCTTGGCGGCCACCGTCAAGCAGCAGTGGGAGACCGAGTATAAAGATCACCACATTCGATTCGAGAATAGTCCCATACTGGCCGAGAGCCTGTACCTCGACGGCGGCCTCGTGGCCCGAGGCGGCGTCGGTCGGAAGATGGAGTTGCGCGCTCCGATTCAGGTGGGAAAAGACGCCGGCTCCGAGATCGTCGCACTTGTTGATGCACACACCTGGTCGTTCCGCCTCCGCCTGTTCGTACAGTCCCCGGAACCGGAGACCGACGACGACTCCTCTCCCTCTTCCCCGTCCCGCTCTGAGTCCCCCCAGCCCCTCCCCGACACCGATCAAACAGAGACCGTGACCGACGAGACGAAAGCACAGCCCGTGACGGCCTCCACCTTCCTGGGAAAATTCCAGGTGGCGAAACAGGTGATCGAATTGATCTCCGCCGTGGTCGGACTCATCGGCGGCCTCAGCACCCTGATTGGCTGGTTTTCGTGACCGACGACCGCAAAGCTTTTCATGGCCGGTCGTACGTAGGTTCTTGCTCTTCTGGAACGTCTTGGTCGTCCTTCTGACGGGCGCAGGTGTTGGGGGCGGACTGGCAGCAGTCGTCCGATGGTGGGGAACGAGCGGTCTTCGGACGCTCGTGCTCTATGCCTTTCTTGCCGCGCTCCTCCTCCCATCGGCCTCCATTACCAGTGGTCCCACGAACGCGCAGAGCGGGTCATCCAGCAGATCAGGAAGAACATCAACACCGACCCCGAGCACTACTCAACGGAAGACGTGCAAAAGTCGCGGGCGGCCCTCTCCCACTTTGCCTGGCTCGTGCCTCTCCTGCTGGGAGGCCTGTACGTGTTATCGTTCGCGACGGCGGAGAAACGCCTCTGGCTCCGTCGCTTCTTTCCCGCCGTTGCCGTCGGGAGCTACGTGTTCGCCGTCGAGATCCTCCTCTCTGAATCCCTCGGCCGGCACGAGGCCCTCTTTCATCTGGCGGATATGGGCAAAATGACGGTCTGGGTACTCATCCCCTGCGCGGGCCTACAGGTCGGATTGCTGACCTACGTCTGGGCCGCTCCCATCCCGAACGCCCCACGGGGATCGTCGTAACGAGCGCCCCCATCGCCGGCAACAGCGGCCGGCCCCGTCCTATTGCGGCCAAAGGGCATCAGATGAACCGAAGCAGGCTCACGCCAATCGAGTAGACGCGGCGGTCGAGGCGCGCCGTGAAATCGACGCGCAGGAGGTCGCGAAGCACGCCGTTCACCGACAGCCCGACCTCGTGGTGCATGCCGTCACTCGTCCGGACAAACACCCCCTTCCGGCGCAGGTCCGTTTGCCGCTCATCCCCCATCCAGGTGCGCCCGTGCCCCCCGTGCAGAATCAGACCAATGTGGCGGTCGGCGAGGCCGTAGAGGCCCAGGAGTTCGAAGGGCACGGTCCGAAAGTTGTGCTCCCAGAAGAACGCCGCGTGCGCCGTTCCCTGGTAAGGCCGGTCGTCGAGGGTGCGAAGGGCACCGAACGGCGTAAAGGGCAGCGGGCCGGCCTCCACGACCCCGAATCGCTGAAGCGGCAAGGTCCCGAGCGCCCCGCCAGCCACGGCTCGCACGTCGAGCGCGGTGGGCAGCGCCCGGCGGCGGAAGAACGTCTCAACGCGAGCGTCCACGGCGACTTCGCCCCGGGTAAAGGAAAAGTCGCTTTGGAGCCAGTCGCCCGTGTGTTCGACCGCCAACTCGACGCGATCGACCGGCAGAACGCCGCGGGGGCGCGGATCATCGCCCCACGCGAGGCGCAGGTGCAACGACCGGAGTCGGCCGTCGGCAATCGACGGATTGGGCGGCTGGCGCGTGCGTCGTTTAAAGACAGTGGAGCGGCCGAGCACGTTGTAGTCGTTCACCTCCGTCACGGAAAAGTGCCGCTCCGTGCGGTACTGGAGCCGTGCTCGGAAGTCGGTGTTGGGAAGTTCGGTCGCGAGGCCCACGCGGAGGCGCTCGTTGCCGAAGTAGTCGTAATAATCCGGCTCTCCGAAGAGGGTCCAGAGGCTGTTTACGCCGCGCGTGAGGGGCGGGAAGAGACGGGCCTTCGACTCGTATCGCGGGTCGACGCCGTACCGGTATTTCACCGTCAACCGATCCAGCACATCCGTCGGGAGCCGCGTTTCGACCGATCCGCCGTACGACCACCGGCCGGGCTCCTCCAGAAAGAAACTGTGCCCGCCCCGCACGCCGACCGTAACGGTTTCGGCAATCTCCAGCGAGGCCCTGCCCCCTACGTGCGGCCCCTCCACGCGATTGTACCAGAGATGGGGACGCGGGCGCCGCATGTCGAGGGCGGCTCCCAGTCCGGTCTGGGATGAATCGGCCGAGGCACCGGTCGTGTCCGACGCCGCCTCGTCCTCCTCGTTCGAGCCTAGCGTCACCCCGTCCTCCGACGTGCTCAGGTCCAGAACGGACCCAAGCAGGCCCTGGGGCTGAAATGCGTCGGACAGGCTCTGAGCGCTGTCGCGGCGGGCGTACGCTCGCTTCTGATCGTCGGACAGCGGAACGAACGGGCCGTCGGCCCCCAGGGAATCAACGACAATCGAATCGACGCTCGTGGGAGAAGCCGCCTGCACCCGAGTTCCGGCCACGACGCGATCGGCGTCCGGGGCGTAGAGCGAGTCCGGCAGCGGCCCGTTGATCTCGTACCCGTCGAGCCGAACGACCTGGTCGAGCACCATGCGCGGTATGGTGACGAAGGCCGACAGGGCCAACTCAAACTGTCGCTCGGCTCGAAAGTCGACGGGCAGCCAGAAGGCCCCGCCGAAGTTGGAAAACTGCTGCTCGAAGGTCAGGGATCGGCTCTTCACGACGCGCGGGAGGCGCAGGGACTGGGCCGGGCGCAGGTCCGCCTCGATCATCGCGTAGGCGCTGTCCAGCACTGAGACGCGCCCCGCAAAGGCCGAGGCGAGGCGATTCTCCGGTTCCACGCGAATGTCGTACACCTTTTTCCCGTCCCGCACGCGCACCGTGTCCAGGGTAAAGGTGTACCGGTCGAGAGCGTCGGGGTGCGTGACGCCCATGAGGTCGGATCCAGCGACGGTCACGTTGTCCCGATACAGGTTCAGGACCGACGAGGCAGCGGGAAGCGCGTCCTCCATCATGCCCAGATTCTTGGTCTGCCGCCGCGCCCGCACAACCTCCCGCGTTCCCCGCTCACGATCCCAGAAGGCCCGGGTCTGGGTCTCGTAGACGGCCACCACGCCGGTGTCGTTGGAGAGGGTGTAGCGGCCGTATGCGTCCACCGCGTAGGTGTCGAGCGAGTCCCACCACGTCTGCTTCTGCTCGATCACCTTCCGCATGATGCGCCGTCCGGGATTGTCGTTGCCGGTGACGACAACCTCCTCCATCGCCACGGTGGAGGGAGCCAGTGCAACGTCCCGCCGGGGATCGGTGTCTTCGGTGATCCGAATCTGAGCGCTCTCGTAGCCGATGTAGCGCACAAGCACGGTTGCGGGCAGGCTGTCGACCGCCAGCGTGTAGCGGCCGCGCTCGTTGGTGATGGTGCCGGTGTAGGTGCCTTTCACCCGGAGATTGGCCTGCGGGAGCGGCTCTCCCGTCTCGGCGTCGGTGACGCGGCCCTCGACGGTGACCTGAGCGAGTGCCGACGGGGCGCCGAGAGCGACACAAAGGAGGCTGCTCAAGACGATGAGCCTGAAAGGAGCGCGCATCGGCAAAACAGGGTGGTCGTAAATGTTGCGGTCGTCGCTTCCACGCTCACACGGCATACGCCTTCCCCCTCTCTCGACGAACCGCCCCCTCTGCTCGACGAGTCGCCGAAACGAGACGAGAGCAGAGCTACCGGTGCTTCAATTCCCGAAGCTGCCGGCGGAGTCGCTCTTTCTGAGCGTGGAGAAGGGCATCAAGGTCGCCGGCGTGCGTGAGGTCCTGATAGGCGTCGGTGCCCTGAATCGACTGAATGGAGGACTCCAGATCCGATATCGCTCGGCGCAGGTGCTCCACGCTGTGAGTTCGTTCGCTCTCTCCCTCGTCCCCCTCCGACCGCGGGAAGCCCCATCGATCGAGCGCGTCGGCAATCGCCCGAACGGCCCGGACGTGCCCGGCCTCGTAGGCCGCTTCGAGGGCCCGGAACGTGGCCGCGGCCTGCTCCCGAAACACGTCGGGCACCGCGTCCGGATGGCAGCGCTTGCTGGCCCGCCGGTAGAGGGCCTTGAGGTCGTCCGGGGCGACGGAGTCGAGCCGCGACCGGTTGTCCCGAAACCGCTCGTAGGCACGCTGCGCGTCGTGATAGGCATTGCGATGAGACGCGCTGCGCATGTGCCGCTGGGCGGCCTCCCGCAGCCGTTCCATCTGCAGCCGGAGCACCTCCTCCTCCAGCGGCGCAATCTTCTCTTGATACTGCCGCTGCACGGCGTGAAACTGGCGCTCCAGCTCCGCCTTCTGCTGCTGGCGCCGGGCGAGGCGCTTGCGAAGTGTGGTTCGCTCAACGTCCACGTCGTAGGTACCCGGAGATCCGTGACTGGTTCGCCCGCTGCACGTCGGCATTCTCCCTGGGACCACGTCGGTTCCTCTCTATGGTCCGGATGTTCACGGACGACCGACGGCTCAGGTCGTTCCAGATGGCCCCCTGGTGTAGAATCACGCAGTCCTTTTGGGGTAGAGTCATTCCGAGCGAGGCGATCTTGATTCGAGGCGAT
>CAZSBW010000128.1:0-7517 GCA_964604815.1 uncultured Salinivenus sp.
AGCTCCCGTGCGAGCGCGACGATCCGGACTGGGAGCGGCCCGACGCAGATCTAAAGAAAGAAGCGTGGGATCTCCTCGCGGCACAGGATCTGATCGACCCGGAGCAGACGGAGGTCGTGGCGTTCGACAGCCACGCCGTGCCCTTCGCCTACCCGATCCTGGAGGTGGGCACGCAGGAGAAGGCGGACCGGCTGAAGGCGTATCTGAACCGGTTCGACAACCTGCACCGCCTGGGCCGGAGCGCCGACTTTACCTACACCCACGTCCACAACCTCTTCGCCCGTGCCAATGACCTAACCGCCGCCCTCGCCGAACGCTCGGCTCCCGCTCGGGTTGAATAGATCCTCTGCGGGCAAGCAAGGGACGGGCCGGAGGCCCGATGGCGCGCCCATTACACGGATCCCGCTCGGCGCTTCCACGCCCCCGTTCTCCCGTGCTTCCGGCATCCTTCCCACAGTTGGGGGCAGTGGAGCCACCATCGCTTGACGAGGATTTTCACGCAGAGACGCACGGCCTCATGGACATCACCCCCGTTCAGAGCGACGACGACTGGGAGGCGGCCCGCGCGATTCGCGAGCGGGTCTTCATCGACGAGCAGGACTGCCCGCCGGAGGAGGAGTGGGACGGCTGCGACGAGACGAGCCGGCACGTGCTGGGGCGGATCAGCGGGGAGCCCGTGGCCACGGCCCGGTGGCGCGCCGTCCCGCACAACGAAGAGATCGTCGCGAAGCTCGAACGGTTTGCCGTTCTTCCCCTGCACCGCGAGAAGGGCTACGGCACCAAGCTCGTGGAGTACGTCGTCGAAGAGGCCCGCCGGGCGGGCTTCGACACGTTTCTCGTCCACGCCCAGACCCACCTGGAGGATTGGTACGAGGATCTCGGCTTTCAATCTACCGGTCGCACCTTCGAGGAAGTGGGCATCCCGCACGTCGAGATGGTGCGGCAGGAGGAGACGTAGGGGCCGCCGCGACGGTTCAAACAGAAAAACGCCGCCTCTCCCGAAACGAGAAAGGCGACGCAGAGGGCTCAGCAAGTTCTCGAAGGGGATCAGTTCTCGTAGAACCCGGCCTCGACGACCTGTGGATTGGCCCGGACGGTTGCCTTCTCCAGCAGCTTCTCGAGCTCTTGGTCAAAGGCCTCTTTTTTGCGCTCCTGCATCATCTGCTTGCGGGCCTTAGTGGTGTCCATGGGCTTCCCGGCGTTGGTGAGTCGGATGACGTGAAACCCGAAGCGGGTGCGAACGGGCTCGGGGGCCACGTCGCCCGAGTCGGCGAGCGCAAAGGCCGCCTCCGAGAAGGAGTCAACCATCTGGTCTTTTGAGAAGAAGCCAAGGTCGCCGCCGTCTTTGGCCGTAGGTCCCTCGCTGTGACGACGAGCGAGCGCGGCGAAGTCGGCACCGGCCTCGGCGCTGTCGATGAGGGCCGCAGCGGCCTGACGGGCCGAGTCGACCGTGGACTGGGGCGCATCGTTTCCGACCTCAAGCAGAATGTGCTGTGCACTAATGCGACGGTTCTTCTTGCTGTATTCCTCCACCTCCGACGCGGTCGGTTCCGCTGCGCTCTCCGCCATCTGTTGTTGGAGGGTCCGCGTCTGGAGCTGGTCGGCGATGTTGCTGCGAAGCGAGTCTATGGTCATGTTGCGTCGTGCCAGTAGCTTCTCCAGTTTCTTCCGGCCCCCATATTGCTTCACATACTTTTGGAGCCGGGCGGACACCTGCGCCGAATCCACCGCAACGTCTTCCGACTGCGCTTGTCCTCGGATGACGTGCCCCCCGACGAAGCGCTTCACAAGCTGGCGGTGGATGGACTCGAGGGTGTCCGGTGTGCTCTGGTCGGGCGACAACTTCTGGGTACGCATTTTCGACTGCTTTCGGTACTGCCGAGCCCCCAGGGTGTCGCTGCCATACTCCGAAGAGACCGTGAGCGCGATCGTAGAGTCGGAGAGAGCCTCGCCAACGTCGTACGGAACGTCGTCTCCGCTTGGGGCACCGCCGCACCCTGCCACGAGCAGAGCGAAGGCGAAAACGGGAAGGTACAGAAGCTGGCGGAAGGGCTTGATCGAATGAGGCATACGCATGTCGCAGGATCTAGGAACGGAAGGTAACGCGGAGATGGAGGCACTCCGCGAGACAAAGACAAACCGGTACGTCTACCCGTTTGGAAAGACGCGATGGATCCACGCCGTCCCAGCGTACGTGTTTCTGTGAAGCAAACGAAATCTGTATTCATCCATGGGCGTTGGAATTCCGATGAATGCGAAACCTGGCCCGGGACTTGATGTAGGAACGTTCGCACTTACATAACACGCCGCGTTCGTCTAGCCTGGTCTAGGACGCCGGCCTCTCACGCCGGTAACACGGGTTCAAATCCCGTACGCGGTACATCCTCCGAGTTTTCGAGGCGCTGGCCTTGCCCTCCTTCCTCCCCCCGGGCCAGCGCCTCTTTTTTATGCGTGTGTGCCCCGGTTATCGGGGACTACGGGGACTATTGCACCGAGAGCGTCCCGCTGAACGTGTCGAAGCGGAAGTGCGGCCCTCCGTCTCCAAGCGTCGCCCGTATGCGATCGTCGTCGAGCTGCTCGAGCCGAACGGAGCGCTCGGTCTCGAATGTGCCCCGCTCAGTGTTAATGACCGCGCCGGCGTCGGACGGGAGGACAATCGTCACGTTGCCGGAGTAGCTGTTGAACGAGCAGTCACCGGCAAGCGCCGCGAAGTCGAGGCTGGCCGATCCCGAGTACGTGTCGAACTGGACGGTGCCGGCAATCGAGTCCGCCCGGAGGCGTCCCGAATACGAATCGACCGTAAGGACCCCGTCGATCTGTCCGACCTCCACGTTGCCGGAGTAAGTGTCAGCGCGAAGCGAGCCGGCGAGCCGGTCTGCCGTCAGGGAGGCCGAGTACCCATCGAAGTGCAGGTCTCCCTCTAGTCGCGTCACCGTCGTGGCCGCGCTGTAGGTGTCGACGGTGAGGTCGGTCGTTCGGGGAATGTTGAGCGTGTAGGCAGTGGACGGTCGGTCGACCGAGCCGAACCTGAATAGGCCAAACAGTTTCTGATTGCCCTCCAGTTCGTCGTAGTCGGTCTCAATTTCGAGGCGGTCCCCAGACGATTCGATCCGAATCTTCGTGTTCTCCACCGGCGCTTGCTTCTCCCCTTCAATTTTCACATCGACGCGGGCCTGTTCGCGGTCCCACGTCTGCACGTCTACGCTCCCCGCGTACGTTTCGAGGGTGACGGCCCCGCCGGATGTGAGGTCGACAGTCCGGCTCACGGTGCGGGATGCCTGTGCGTGAACCGACGAGGTGAGAAGAGGCATAAGGAGAAGAGCGAGAGCAAACCGGAATACGCGCATGGGACAAGGGGGGTTGAGTGCAAGAGTGCGAGCATGGCAGAACGACCCTCCACCCAAAGCAGACAGCCCCATCGGGTGAACGGTTGCACTCGTCCCACGCTTGCTCAGGGGGCAGCGTCACTGCCACCGTCAAACTAAAAACGGCGACCCCGAACGCTGTCGGGATCGCCGCAAAACCGACTATGATCGAAACGAGGCCTACTCGTCATCGTCGTCGTCCAGGTCCGGCTCGCCGTTGGTCCGAATGGACTTCAATCCCTCGAGATTGGACGGGTTAAGCACGTTGTCCACGAGTCCGTAGTCCTTTGACTCCTCCGCGCTCATCCAGTAGTTGCGGTCCGCGTCCTCCTCAATCCGATCGATGTCCTTGTCTGTGTGGAGGGCCAGGATCTCGTAAAGCCGATCCTTGAGCCACATGATCTCCTGGGCCTGAATTTCGATGTCGGACGCCTGTCCCTCGGCCCCGCCCATCGGCTGGTGAATCATGACGCGGGAGTTGGGAAGCGCGGCCCGGCGGCCCTCTTCCCCCCCCGCAAGCAGCACCGACCCCATCGAGGCAGCGAGGCCCACACAGATGGTGGCCACCGGAGCCTGCACGTACTGCATGGTGTCGTACACGCCGAGGCCGCTGTAAATGACGCCGCCCGGCGAGTTGATGTAGAGGCTGATGTCGCGCTCAGAACTCTCGCTCTCCAGATACAGGAGCTGTGCCACCGTCAGGTTCGCGATCTGGTCGTTGATCGGCGTCCCAATGAAGACGATGCGCTCCTTGAGCAGGCGACTGAAGATGTCGAAGGCGCGCTCGCCCCGCGTGGTCTGCTCGACGACCATGGGGACGAGTCCCGACATGGGCTGATCGCCCATGCCCCCCTCGTACACACTGCTAGGGAGAGACGTGAGGCTCTTGCTGAAGTTAATGAAGTCGTCGGCGTCGGCCATGGCGGCGGTGATCGGTCCAGAGTGCAATGCGTAGTGAGCGTAAATTCACACCCCAAGACGGGGGCAATGGTTCCTCTGAGGCGGGTGAAATGCCGGGACGGAGGCGGGCTGAACGCGCTCAGATGAAACGTTCGTGTTTGCTGCTTTCCCAGCGTCTCATGCGCGCAACACTTACGGGGCAACGGCCTGACGGGAGCGGTGCTCCTCCTCCATCTCCTCTTGGAGCTCCTCGCGGGTCATCGTCTGCACGTCGAAACGCTCGATGAGCAGGTCGTACACCTTGTCGCTCAGAACCTGCTGCTCCACGCGCTCCATCATGCGAGGCATCTGGCGGTAAAACTGTTCGATCTGCTGGGCACTCACGGAGTCGTCGCCCTCCGCCTGGTCGGCAAAGAACGCCTGCAGTTCCTCGTCGGAGACCTCGATGCCCTCTTCCTCGATAATCTTGTCGCGAATGAGCATCCAGCGGCCCTGCTTCTCGGCGTCGCGCCGGTTGCGGTTGCGGAAGTGCTCCTCGTCGAAGTCCTCGGGAAGCTCCCCGTCGTTCTCCTCCTTCACCTGCTTGACGAAGGAGTCGAGGTAGGACTCGATGACCGACTCCGGCACCGGCACGGGATGCAGTTCCAGCATCTTGTCGATGATCTCCCCCTGCACCATCTCGCGAGACTGCTCGTCGAAGGAGTCCTGCAGCTGCCGTCGGATTTCCTCGCGGAAGGCCTCGGGATCTTCGAATTCCTGCTCGGTGACGCGACGCACGAAGGCCTCGTCGAACGGGGGGAGGTCGCGCTCCCTGACGTCGTTGACCCGCACCTCGTACATGCGCTGCTCCTGGCCGTGATCGTGCTGACGGCCCTGATGGCCGTGAGCCGGGTGCTCCTTCGGCAGCTCCACGCGGAACGTGTCGCCGGCCTTCTTGCCCACGAGCGCCTCACGAAGCTCCTCTTTTAGCCGATCGTCGTCGAGGAAGAAGGAGAGGTCCTCGTCCTTGTCGCCAATGATGGGCGTGTCGGTCTGCGGGTCGATGCGCTGGAGGTCGATGTTGACGAAGTCTTGCTCGCCCGCCGGCTCGCCCTCCATCGGGAGGAGGTCAGCCTCCTCCGTGCGCAGGCGCTCGACTTCCTCCTCTACGTCCTCCTCGGTCACCTCGTGCTCGAGCATCGAGATCTGCTCAGAGGAAACGTCCTGTAGGTCCACCTCGGGTCGTACGCCGAACCGAATGGTGGCGCGCAGATCCTCGTCGGGCTCGTAGTCGAGCTCCGTCATTTCGGGCTGGCCCAGGGGCTCGATCTCGTCGCTCTCCTCAACCTCCTCCTCAAAGGTGTCTTGCACGAACTCCTCCGCCACCGCGTAGCCGATGGCCTCTCCGTGCATCTTCTTCACGAGGCCGAGCGGCACCTTGCCCTGCCGGAAGCCCTGCACGTCCATGTGCTTACGCTGCTCTTTGAGGGCGTCCTTCAGCTTCGGCTCCAGGTCCTCGGCCGTCGCGTGAATCTGCAGTTCGTATTCGACGGGGGTGGCTTTCGAAATCGTCGTGTCCATAAGGGCGAGGAAAATTCGTGGTACGTTGCCAAAACGAAGCCGGAGAGGCGAGTCCCTTCGAAGACGCTCCGTTCGATTCTCGTCGTGAGTTTCTATGCCATGGGGGCTCCTCCTTGACCGCCGTGGTCGTCCCCCGGGCGAGTAACGAGACCGCAGTTGCGCTGGAGATGACCCGCTAATCGACTTAATTCAAATGCACGCGGACTGGAGAAGATCGTCCATTTTCTCGTGAAACGATGCACACGACCGCCGCACGCATCAAATCCCGCGTAAAAACGCACTGCCCCCCTCTCGTGAGCCAATTCCGGTCTCCGTCACGCCCGGGTGCGGAAGAGCCCTGAAGACCGAGCGGCCTTCGCCAAACTCATCGCAAGGGGGAATGCCCCGGAAAGGTTGTCCGACCTGACGGTTAGTGCAGTCTCAAGCAGCTCCTCTGGGAAGGTGTCATTCCGAGCGGAGTCGAGGAATCTCCCTGAATGCGGCAAGGCCGATCACATGGAGGCAGCTTCTCTGACAAATGCTCTTTCCGTCGGATGTGAAGAACGTTCGATCCCAACGAGACCAGCCGACTGTTGCATTAGGATCCCCAGTTTCTTCTACACTTGCTCCAAGCCAAACAGACCCGACATGCGACTCCTCCCCCTCCACTCTGCTCGTGTTTCAACGTACTCCCCATCCCGCTACTGGCCGTTCGTCGTCCTGATCGGGCTGTTCCTCGTCGGGTGCGGGGGACAGAGCGGCGACCCCGACGCGTCTTCGACCACCGCCGTTCCGGAGACGGAGGTAGAGCGCCGCGTCGAGGCGGCGCGGGAACGCCTCACGCAAAATGAGGGCGGGAAGCGCGTGCTCCGCGCCATCGAGGCGCACGGCGGCCTCGACGCCTGGTACCGGGCCCCCACCAGTTCCTACACCTGGGAGTACGCCAACAAGGAGAGCGACATCCGCTTCAAGTCCTTCCTCGTGGTTGACAACCGCACCCGCAAAGCGTACCACGACCTACTGACGACGGGCTCGTACGACAACGCGAAGCCAGTGGACGCGCGCTTTGCATGGACCGGGGAGCGGGCCTGGATTGCCCCCGGCTCCATCGAGCGGCCCAATCCGCGCTTCTGGGCGCTCTCCGGCTTTTACTTCCAGCAGATCCCGTTCGTCCTCGCCGATCCCGGCCTGCAGTATGAGGCCCTGCCCGACGAGACGCTCGACGGGGAGCCCCACGACATGGTGCGGGCCGGGTTCGAATCCGGCGTGGGCGACTCGCCCGACGACACCTACACGCTCTACCTCGACAAAGAAACGGGCCGGGTCGACGCCATTCGCTACACCGTGAGCTACGGCCGAGACGTGGAGGACCCGTCCGAGCTTTCCGAGACGTTCTTCGACTACGAGGACTACACCACAGTCCACGGTCTCACTGTGCCGACCCGCTTCAAAGGATACTCGTACTCCGAGGAGGAGGGACCGGGCGACGAACTACACAACGAGGCGTTTGCCGACAGCATCTCCTACCGCCGCCCGTTTGACGAGTCGAAGCTTGCGGCCCCCGAAAACGCGCGGTTCGTGTCGCTGCCCGGAGACCCGTAATCCGGGCCGTTTCCAAATTGCACTCGATTCCGCAAAACTGCGGGCTGTTTTTGCCATCAGAAGCTGTTTGGTGGATGGATGAGAAGCCGAGACACAGTGGGCGACGCTGCA
>CAZSBW010000129.1:0-7479 GCA_964604815.1 uncultured Salinivenus sp.
GCGTAGTTGAGGTACCGCTTGCGCGCGGTTTCGTGGAGGGGAATCGTTTCCGTAACGGGCATTGGCGAGAGTCGGTAACGAGATCAATAACGGAGGTGATCGGCGCACACATAGTTTACATACACGTCGTCGGAGATACAACCGCACGGGACATGCGGGTTCGGCACCCGGGGCAGTTTGTCGCCGCTCTCAGACGAAAGATGGCCAATTCCCCGAGCTGGAAAAATCTTTTCCGAATTGAGAGGGCTCGCGCGGCCAGCGGATCCGCTGCTTGACCCCTCTTTTTGCCCGTTCATGGGTCGAGCCCACTTCTCTACCGCTGTTTCGGGACGGTCAGTTTTTTCTTTGCAATAACAGAAATAGGGCGGGAATTTCGCTTTGGATTTCTGAAGTCCCTGCCCACGGAACGAAGCGCACAGGCCCTTTCGGCCCAAAGTCGGCGGCTTATCTTCCGTTCACCTCCAGAATGCGCCCCTCGTAGGCCCGAAGCAGCATGGACGAATCGTCATCGGACGGGGCGGTTGGCTCATGCGTACCCAGAATGGGCGCGAGGGAGACCGGTTCGAGATCCGTGGGCAGTGAAAACGACACCTCCGCGTCCGCAAAATTGAGAACGACCAGAATCTCTTCGTCCCAAAGAGAGCGCCGGTAGGCGTAGACGTCCGGATGGTCGGGGGCAACCAGGTCGTAGGCGCCGTACGTGAGCACGTCGCGCTCGTGGCGGAGGTCGATGAGCCGGCGATAGTAGTGCCAGATCGAGTCCGAGTCGTCCCGCGCCGCCTCGACGTTAATCCACTCGTGGTTCGGATTCACGCGTAGCCACGGCGTGCCGTCAGTAAATCCGGCGTGCTCGGAGGCGTCCCACTGCACCGGCGTACGGGCGTGGTCGCGGCCAACGCGGCGGTGATGCTCCAGCGCCGTCTCGCGGTCCATCCCCGCTGCCACCTTCTCGTACACGTCGTTGATCGTGTTCAGGTCTTCGAAGTCGTCGAGCGTCTTGAACAGCATGTTCGTCATGCCAATTTCGTCCCCCTGGTAGACGTACGGCGTTCCGCGCAGGGTGAGCAACAGGGTGGCGAGCATCTTCGCCGAGCGTCGCCGGTAGTCGGGGCGGTCGTCGCCGAAGTACGAGACGGCACGCGGCAGGTCGTGGTTGCCCAGAAACACGCTTGGCCATGCCTCTTCCCCGAAGGCCTCATCCCATTCCGTGATGGTGGCCTTGAGCTCCGGAAGCGTCCATTCTGCCGGCTGGTTCCAGTCGTCCTCGGCGCGCCCCACCCGCACGTGGTCGAAGTAAAAGAAGGACTGGAGCTCCTGACGCTCGCGACCGGCGTAGAGCTGCGCGTCTTCAGGGGGCACGCCCTGTCCCTCTCCCACCGTCATCACGTCGTAGTCGGCCAGCACGCGCTGGTGCATTTCCTGGAGGTAGTCGTGGACGCGGGGGCCGCCGGCGTAGAAGCCGAAGATGTCGTCCCCCGCAGCGTCGGGATGGTCCTCGAAGGGCGGCTTAGAGATAAAGGGAATGACGTCCATCCGAAAGCCGTCCACGCCCTTGTCGAGCCAAAAGCGCATCAAGTCGTAGACCTCCGCGCGCACCGCGGGGTTGGCCCAATTGAGGTCGGGCTGCGTGTCGTCGAAAAGATGGAGATAGTATTCGCCGGTCGCCTCGTCGAAGGACCACGCCGGTCCCCCAAAGCAGGATCGCCAGTTGGTGGGCGGTCCGCCGTCTTCGGCCGGAGGCTGCCAGTGGTAATAGTCGCGATAGGGATTCTCCAGCGAGCGTCTCGACTCCTGAAACCACTCGTGCTCGCTGGAGGTGTGATTGACGACGAGGTCCATCATCAGCCGCATGTCGCGCTCGTGCATGCCGGCCAGCAGCTCGTCGAAGTCGTCCATCGTGCCGAAGAGGTCGGCAATCGCCCGGTAGTCGCGGATGTCGTACCCGTTGTCGTTCATCGGCGAATCGTAGACCGGGCTCAGCCACACCACGTCCACCCCGAGATCGGCCAGGTAGTCGAGCTTGGCGGTAATGCCGGACAGGTCGCCGCTGCCGGAACCGGTGGTGTCGTTGAAGCTGCGGGGGTAGATCTGGTAAACGACGGCTTCCTTCCACCATTTCCGGTCGTCGACGTGAGCGAAAGTCATGCAGGGAGAGGATGAACGGGATCGAAAAACGATGCAGGGTAGAAAGACAAACGACCCGGTGGGCCCCTCGTTCGGAGGCGCCAGTGCGGCGCAGCGCAGCGGCATCTCATACCATCTGCTTATGGATCGCTATGCAGGTTTTTGCGTCACGAATCTCGGAGAATTGGTTGTAGAGACCAATCAGGCCCATGTAGGGGCGCCCCGCCGGTCGTCCCTAGCATGCGTGGGGAGGACAAAAATGCACAGCGAAATATCGCATTCGGTATCAGTCGGTGTCTATTCCTGCGATTTCCCTCCTCCCTCCTCAACGCGCTGAATGGGCATCCCCACCAGATTGCCCCACTCCGACCAGGAGCCGTCGTAGTTGCGCACCTGATCGAAGCCGAGAAGGTAGCGCAGCACGAACCAGGTGAGGCTCGACCGCTCCCCGATCCGACAATAGGTCACCGCTTCGGTGCCGTCGTCGAGCCCAGCCTCGGCCTCGTAGATCTGCTCCAGTTCCGCCCGGGACCGGAACGTCCCATCGTCCCGCACCGACTGCTCCCACGGCACGTTGCTGGCCCCGGGGATGTGCCCGGCGCGCAGGGTGCTCTCGTCGGGATACTCGGACAAAACCCGCACCTCGCCCCGGTACTCTTCGGGGGACCGCACGTCCACCAGCGGGCCGCCGGCCTGGACGTGCCGGAGCACCTGATCGCGAAACGCGCGGATCGAGAGGTCTTGCTCCGCCGCCGTGTACTCGGCCTCGGGATGATTGGGAGCCGAGGGGGAGAGGGGCCGGTCTTCCGCGATCCACTTCTCGCGCCCGCCGTTCATGAGGCGCACGTCGTCGTGCCCGTATAGGGCAAACACCCAGAAGGCGTAGCAGGCCCACCAGTTGTGCTGATCGCCATAGATCACCACGGTGGTGTCGTTCGAGATTCCCTTGTCCTCACAGAGCGCCGCGAACCCCTCCTTGTCCACGAGGTCGCGCACCACCTCCTGCTGCAATTCGTCGACCCAGTCGATGGGGACCGCGTTGGGGACGTGCCCCTCGTCGTAGAGGGCCTCGTCCTCGTTTGCCGCCACGAGGCGCAGATTGTCGGTGTCGTCGAGGTGGTCCGCGACCCATTCGGTCGAGGCGAGGACTTCGGGGTGGGCATAGTCGGTCATTGATGGCAAGAAAGTAGATGGAAACCGATGCGAGGGCGAGAGCGAAGATCCTTCCTTCTTCCCGTAGAGACAGATAAAAAGCCGTTCCTTTCTCGCAACCTTGCTTCGATTATCCTCCTGTCACGTTGAGCACAATGATCAGCATTGCCAGCCGAAGAAATCCGAGAAGGATCACTCCGCGCATCTCCCTCCTTAGGTCATCGATCTGACAACGTAGTTTTGCCTCCCAGCGCCCAATTCGTTGGACCAGCCGCTCTTCCACTTCATCAAGCCGATCCAAAAGTCGCTCGTCGGACATGAACTGAACCGAATTGAAGCGAAAATTTAAGTATATATTAAACGGCGTCAAGCTGGCAGGTTTCGCCAGACCGAAACAGCCCATCCCGCCGATCTGTCCAATCAGAGCGTATGTCGCAATCAAACATATCGGCGCAGGTACTCGACGACCTCATCCGGCCCGGCAAGCCGGTAGTCGGCCCGGGTGTCGGCCTCCCCAATTCGAACGGTCACCGCGTCCCGGTCCAGATCCTGAAGGGCCGCAAACGCGTCCTCGTCGGTCGTGTCGTCACCGAGGTACACCGGCGTGCGCTCGGGATGCTGTTTGGCGATCCGGCGAACGGCTGTGCCCTTCGTGAGGCCTTCGGGCCGCAGTTCAACGACCTTCTTGCCCCAGATGGCGTCCAGCATCTCCGGCATCGTGTTGAGCCAGTTCTTGAGGCGCTCCTGGGCCTCCGCTTCCCGGTTCACGTCGCGGTAGTGCACAGCAAAGGATTGATCCTTCTCTTCGACCTCCAGGCCGTCCACCGACGGCACCGACTCCCGCAGGCGCCGGAGGGCCTGGGCGGCGGCGTCGGGCATAAGGTGCTCCACCTCGCCGCCGACGGTGCCCTGCTGCGCGCCGTGCAATGCGATGGCGTTCAACGGTTGATCGAGAAAGGACGAAAGCGCCCGGAGATCGCGGCCCGTCACGATCCACACGGGATAGCGGGCCTCAAGCGCGCGGAGCAGGTCGGGGACCTCGGGGTGCGGCACGGCGGCGTCCGGGTCGTCCACAATTGGGGCAAGGGTGCCGTCGTAGTCGAGGAACAGGAGGGGGAAATCAGCGACGGGGGGCATTGAGCGCGGCTGTGAATCGTTGGTTCAGGAATCGAACGGCGGGCGGCGAGTTGCTCGTCCGCGCCCTCAGCGGGGAAAAGGAAGCAGAAAAAAAGCGCGACCCCCGCCCTCTCCCACTGGACGGGCCGAGTCCCCGCGGCCGCACTCGCCCTCCAGGGCTATCGATTGAGGGCGGTGAGAAAGTTATCGGCCCAGTTGTGTACGTCGAGGTCCTCGATGGTCTGCTTGAGTCCCGAGAGCCGGTCCCGCTTTTCGTCCTCCGGCATTTCGAGGGCCGTCTTGATGGAATCGGCGAGTCCCCCCAGGTCGTAGGGATTCACCTGCAGGGCCTCCGGGAGCAGGTAGGCCGCCCCCGTCAGCTCCGAGAGGATGAGCACGCCGTCCTGGGTGGCCGTCACAAACTCCTGCGTGACGACGTTCATCCCGTCGCGGAGGGGCGTGATGAGGGCCGCATCCGCCGCCCGGTAGAAGGCACAGAGCTCGTACTGGGTATAAGTGCGGTAGCGATAGTTGACCGGCACCCAACTGTTGCGCGCAAACCGGCCATTGATGCGCCCGACCACTTCGTCCACCTCCTGCCGGATTTGTTGGTACGACTCCAGCTCCGTCCGGCTGGGCGTCGCAATCTGAAAGAAGCTCACGTTCCCGTGGTACTCTGGGTTCTCCTCCAGAAACTGCTCGAAGGCAAGCATGCGGGAGCGAATGCCTTTCGTGTAGTCGAGGCGGTCGATTCCGATCACGATGTTGTCCGTGCCCATCCGCTCCCGGAATTTCTGCGCGTCCTCCTCGATGGAGGGGTCGTGGGCCATCGTCTTGAACCGCTCCACGTCGATGCCGATGGGGTGGGCCTCGGCGCGCGTCTCGTGGCCGTCGTACCGAATGACGTTGCCCTCCACCTCCGCGCCGAGAAGCACCTCCGCGCTCTCGATGAAGTTGTCAACGTACTCCTGGACGTGAAAGCCGATCAGGTCGCACCCGAGCATGCCGCGCAACAGCTCGCGCGACCACGGCAGAATGCGAAAGACCTCCATCGCCGGCCAGGGAATGTGCCAGAAGTGACCGATCGTGGCATCGGGTCGTTCCTCGCGAATGTGCCCCGGCGAGAGCATCTGGTGATAATCCTGAATCCAGATGACCTCGTCTTCGCCCCCGTCCGTCTCCGCAAGCACGGCCTCCGCGAAGCGCTGGTTGACCTGCCGGTAGGTCTCGATGAACTCGTCCTCCAGGTTCAGGTGCTGGGTCAAGTAGTGCGACAGCGGCCAGAGAATCTGATTGGCCATGCCGTAATAGTAGCCGTCGAGCTCTCTGGTGCTCAGGGGCACGCGTCGGACCACAAAGTCGGGATCGTCGGCCGGGTACTCCTGCCGCTTCGGCAGGGTGGGATCCTCCCCCATCCCGACCCACGTGCCGCCCTGCTCTTCAAGCACAGGAAGCAGAGCCGTTGTGAGGCCCCCGACGGAGGTCTCCCAGTCGTCGTCGGTCTGTCGAATGGGAACGCGGTTTGCGACTACAGTTAAACTCAACGGTCTGTGGGGCGCGTGGTGGAAAAGCCGGTGAGCAGGGCCGTGATGGATGCATGAGAATACGGGTCGCGCCGGGAAGTATCACGCCCTGCAAGATCCTTCACACAAGCATACCATTATCGAAGAACGATGGCAAGGAACAGCCCCCAGAGAGCCGGTCGCAATTGCGTTTTTCTCTCCATCCGGACGTTACGTCCCGTGCCCCTTCGTGCAGTCCCAAACAGTTCCGTTGGACCGGCGTCATTCCGAACGAAGAGGCTGGGGGCGAGGCGATCTAGGAGGACTTCGGTTACTCCGATGCGTCTTCGTCCAAGACCGCTCGTCCCCGATTCGGGTAGTCGGTAATCAATCCATCGACACCGAGGCGGAGAAGGCGCTTCATGGCCTCGACCTCATTGACCGTCCACGGAATGAGAGCCAGGCCGAGCTCGTGCACGGCCGTCACCAGATCCTGGTCCACGAGTTGAGCGTTGGGACTGTAGATGTCGGGGACGAACGAGAGCGCCTCCAGGTGGGACGCAGGTCCGTCGTCCCCTCCCCATCCGACGAGCAGGGCCGTCCGCACCGGCCCCTCCTGCCGATGAATCGCCTCCAGGCTCCGAGGATCAAAGGATTGGAGTGTCGTGCGGGGCGCCACGTTCTCGTCCGTCACGACGGCAAGGACCCGCTCCACAAATGGAGACGGCTCGGGGTGATACTGCTCGTCCCACTCGGGCCGGCTCTTGATCTCAATGTTGTAAAAGACCGGGCCGCGGTCGTGCGCCTGCGTGTAGGCTTCCGCCTTCTGGATCACGTCCCGCAGCCTGGGCTTCGGTGCCGACTGGGACTCCTGCTCTGGAAAGTCATCGAGCGCCCGGCTGCCACAGTCGTAGCTCGCCACCTCCTCGTAGGTCATCTCGTAGATGCTGTGGCGCGTCCCCTCCGAAATCCGGTCCCCCTCGGCCGTCAGGCACTTCTCGGGCGCCATCCAGGGCTCGTGGGAGACCACGACGGTCCCATCGCCGGCAATTGTCACATCCATCTCCAGGGTCGTCACGCCGACTTCGAGGGCCCGCCGGAAGGCCGGAATCGTGTTTTCCGGTGCGAGGCCGCGGGCCCCGCGGTGGCCCTGCAGGTCGAAGCCCTCGGGGGTCTGGATCGTATCGGCGAGCGACGGTGAGCGAGCACGAGAGTCAGACATACCGAAAAGGGCCACTGACGCAAGAAGACCAACGAGGATAACGCTCGTTCCCCAAAGGGAGAAGGGAAAATCCATAGGAAGGGCATCAAAGATGGAGGACCCAGTGGACGCTGTGTACAACGTTCGGTCTTTTCTCCAGTTCGACGATGGGTCGCAGCCCCCATCGACGTGACGACCGTATCAAAAGCACGTAGAGGCCCCAAAGGGCCGCTGTGAGGGTGGCACTTCTCTCTGTCTCTTTCTACGTTATTAGAGATGCGAGCGTACACGCGCGAGCCCTTCTTTCTCAGTCTCTTTCTAGACCCCCACTCGGAGTATGGAAGCGGACGACAGCCGCGTCATCCCCATCAACATCGAGGAGGA
>CAZSBW010000130.1:0-7457 GCA_964604815.1 uncultured Salinivenus sp.
CCGGATTTCAGGCACGTCATCCCGAATGCTTTCGTGGATCTCTCCGAAATCGGTGATCCTTCTTGGGAAAAAGATTCCGCATCTGGGAATCTGGGATTCCCTTGTGCGGAATGACCCGTCAAGGGATTTTTCGGGACGGAATTCAAAACTGTCCGGTAGGTAGACATGGCAGGTGGCATTGCTGAGAAACAGAACTTGGGGCCGGTAATCGCTCAACCTGCATGGCGATCCTCAGCACCTTTGGTTATGAGCCGCCTCCATCGTTTTCGGGAGGAGGGGTACTAGGTGGATCGGGAAGATCACTCTCCTCCTCTGCCGTGTCTGACTCCTGCGCAGGGTCGCGGTCGTCCCCGCCGTCCCCGCCTCCCTCCTCCTCTTCGGTCGAGGTAGACCCCGTTCCCGCTCCCATGCTATCCAGTCGCTGCTCCACGACGTCCACTGACGATTCGGACGACGCTTGTTCGCTCCCGCCCCCGTCCTGATCTCCGCCCGCACTCGCAACAGCATTTTCCTGACTGCCGCCTCCTGCTTTTACACTCTCCGCCTTCTGGTTACGCTTCTTTGCCTGCTCGAAATCGGGGTCAATTTGCTGCGCCTGCTGGTAATACTGAGCCGCCCCGCCGTAATTGCCCCGATCCTCCTCCATAAGGCCGCGACTGTAGGCCAGGAACGCCTGGATGTTCTGGGTGGGGACCTCCTCAATGGCCGCTCGCTCCTGAGGCGTCAGCTCCACACCGAGCTGGTCAATGATTGAAAAGGTGACCTCCTTCTGGAGGTCGAACATGTCCTCGATACTGGCGCGCTGACGATCAAGCTGCGGGATTTGTTCACCTGTGGCCACGTTGGCAAGGGTCACTTGAAGCCGCAGCTGCTCATCGTCGGTCACGAAGTAAGACCCGCCCACCACGCGCCCCGCTCCGAGCAGTTGCCCGACCCGGGGAGCCGTAGATTGCTCCACATACTTGCTCCGGGCGAGCTCCAACTCGTCAAGGATGGCCTGGAGCCGCACCCGCTCCACAATCTTGAGCCGTCCCACGTTTGCGAGATCGGTCGTAAACATCTCTGCCAGCCCGCGCCCAAGTGCCTGATACTGATCGTCTCCCCCCTGATACTCCATCGGCACTACAGCCACCACGTTGGGGTCCACCTGCTCTTTCACGTCGGCCGGGCGCTTCTTTTCTTGCGCCACCATCTGCTGGACCTCCCGCTCCGCCTGCTTTCGCGCAAGCCACTCATATCGCCCCTCCATCAACGAACGGAACTTTGAGTCTTCGGGAACCTCATCGAACTTCCGAAACAAGTCGAGCGCGGCCTTTCGACGTCCCACCTTCTCGCTCGCCAGTCCCAGATAAAAGAGAACTTTGGGATCGTCGGGACGCCGCGAGTACGCCTTCTTCAGGGCATCGTAGGCCTGCGACGGACGACTGGTGCGGAGATAGATGGAGCCGAGATCTCGGAGGGCCTTTCCGTCTTCCGGATGATCTTCGAGCCGCTTCTCCAGCCGCTTCTCCTCTTCCTCGAAGGTCGAACGATCCTGATCCATTGTGATCGAGGAACCACCGCATCCGGCTACTCCAACCGAAAGGGCAAGAAGGAAAACAAACAGTTTAGCACTGCCTGTCAGGACCGCACGCGGTCGGCATAAATTGTATGTCCGAGCCAGAAGACCATCACGATGATCGTGGGACATGAGAGTACGTAGGACATGTGAGCGGATACACGAAAGCGGCGTCTCCAACGGGGCACCGTTTGGAGGCCCACCCAACCGACCTGCCAGATACCGTCGATTATGTGCAGGAAGCCCCACGGCCACTACCCTGCAAAAGAACCGGGGGCCTTTCCCTTCAGAGCCTGTTCGGTGATTGGTGCGTCTTCGAAGCCCAGCGCCCCTCGGCGACGACCGCCTTCCCCCAAATTAGGGGAGCGAGGTGAGCACGTTCGCTCTCTTCGAGATTGCCGAGTCGCTGGGAAGAACAAACGCTCAAGGGACTATGATCGGAGCCCTCCGGGAGACCACAGAACGTCCGCCAGACAGCCACTCAATCCCAAACGTCCCTGACCGGAATCATCGAGGGGCGGAAGACGGCTGCGTTGATCTTTTCTCGTGTCAAATCAATCACTCTTTGGAGACCCCTTCACCCCCGACGCGAGAGAACGATTCCCCTTGCTCCCAGCCCCACGCGCCAATAAGCGCCAATAAATGGTCTCCCACCGGGAGGTTACCGATCCATGCTGGAAGAGGAATTTTCTCCTCCACTATCGAGGCTCGCCACCATGGGCTTCAAGCTCTTCATCTTGCTTCGGGCCTTCTCGAAGCTATCATCGAACTCTACGGCCTTCTTGAACTTCTGCTGGGCCTTTCGATACTTCCCGGATTCGAGCAGGCTCAATCCGTCGGAATACGCCATCATCGCGTCCAGCGATTTCGTCTGATCTGAGCCCAGCTTCGTATCCTCCATCTCGACGTTGATACTCTTCGTCACCTTCTGGCTGAGTTCCTCGATGAGGTTGAAGAACTTGTCGGGTTTTCCTCGGACTTGATCGCCAAACAGAACCTCACCCGTCTCCACTTTCACGACCCGTGCGGTAATCGACATCTGCCCCTCAGTCGCAATAAAGCTACCGAACACGACAGCATTGGCCCCGAGAAGCTTCCCCGTGCGAACGGCCGTGGATTGGTCCACTTTGTCTTTCTGCTTCTGCAGCTTCAACTCGTTGAGGAGCCACTCGATTCGCTCTCGCTCGATCACTTGCAGATCCGTTCCGCCCGTCAGGCTATTGATCATGATAGAGGGAAGCCCTTTGCTAAGACCCTCGTAATCGTCTCGTCTCGTGATCGAGTTATTCGAGAAGTCCATGACCGCAAGGGTCTGTAGTCCGCCGTTTTCCTGCTGGCCGACCTTGTAACTCCCTCGTCTCTCTTTCTGGACCTTGTAGAACATGTTCGTCACCGCAGGCGGCTCAACGTCCGGATCCAGGTAGTCAGACGGCGGGTTGGTGTCGACGAGCTGTTCGACGGCCGAGCGGGCCTTGTCCTTCTGTCCCTGGGCGATGTGGGCGCGGGCAAGGTAGCGAAGGGCATTGCGGCGCAGCTCAATATCCGCCTGCTCGTCGTCGGCCACTTCTTTGAACAGCGACGTGGCCTGATCGTACTCGGCGAACTGGTACTTCTGCTTTGCCTCCTCGAAGGTAGACTGCTGGGCCGAAACCGGCTGGAGACTCCCAAGAGTCCCAGCAATTATGGCTCCCGCAACGACGACTCCGAGCCAGCGAAGAAGGTGAGGAAGGGCAGTCGAAACGGTGGGCATTTGTGAAGTGGACATATTAAGTCACCTCTAGGATTGACGAATATGGACTCGAGCGTCGTGAGTGAAGGGGAACGCAAGAACTCTACCAGAAAAATGGCCTTCGGGACCTTATTGAGCACGCATCAGCCCCGGGACTCGCCGGTCGAGTCCCTCACATAATTCCTGGTACATCGCCTTCATTCAAAGGGAACGGGAAACGATCCGAAAACCGGACATTGAGTTTCGATGAACTTGCTAAAATAAACTTAACCAAGCTTTACACAAAAAGGCGGCTTCGGGGTTGGGGCAAAGGAGGCGCGACTTGCCAAACGCGATTGATTCAGCGGGCTCTTTCTGGATGGGAGCTTATCGAACAGAGAGTGTTCCAATTGACCTTCTCAATTGCTGGTGGCCTCGAAGCTCACCGCATATGTTACCTTCGTAAAGCCCGGCGTGACCTCAATCTGGTAGGACCGTCCTTCGAATTCGTTGACTTGGCTCTCTCCTCCCCGCACCGTCTTCGTCACTCCCCCTTCCACACTAAAACTGTCAAGGGTCTTTCTCCGCACTTCGATTCGGTGCGTTCCGGGCCCCAATGAGAAATTGGCCGGCGTTTGCTTTCCGGTATCGGACCGATTCAGCCAGACGCGCCCCCACGGTCCCAGGGTCGTGACCTTAACCTCTCGTTCGAAGTAACACGATAGCGTTTCGGTTTTTCCTTCGGTCACGCTGACCGTCGTCTCGATCGGCCCATGCTTCTGGTGGCGGCACTTGATCGTGTGTTCTCCGACCGGCACCGGAATGGAGCGGCCGCTGCTCTGCCGTTCCCCGTCGACGAAAACCGTCACGGCAGACCCCGTCGACACGTCAACGAGACCGGTCGCCACATCGGTTCCAGTGTCTTCGGTGTTTTCCGACCTCGTGGTTTGTGCTCCGGCGTCTGGGTCGTCGCCTTGACTGGGGGAATTGGCAGGGTCGCCGGCGCCCGTCTGGGGGGATGTCGTCTGCTCGGACGCCGGGTCCGCTGGCTCAGGGTCGGGGGAGGACGTGGAAGAGGCGTCCTGCGTGTTCTCGGCGAGTGTTGCATTCGCCGGCTCGGCGTTGTCGGACACAGCTTCGGCCAAGGTGAGGTTCTGGAGCGCGATGCTTCCGCCTGCCTCTACGGTAACCGTCGTGTCCAGCGGGGAGTACCCCTCCTTGCGGACCTCGATCATGACGGGCCCCGCCTCCCTGAGCGAGTAGCTACTGATGGGCGTGGTGCCGGCCGTGTCTCCGTTCACGAGCACGACGGCACCTTCCGGGGCCGCCGTGAGGGAGAGGGTAGCGGTGGCGCCCGCGTCGCCTCCGAGCTGCGCGACCCCCACATATCCCCCGACGAGTATGAGCAGGGCCGCCACAACGCCGCCCCCCACGAGGGTCCAATTCGTCTCGTCCTCCTCCGCTTCCTCTTCCGACGGGGCCGCGCGCGCCTCCTCTTCCGCTGCCGCCTCCGGCTCCGGCACCGCCGGCTGGGTGGCCCCCCCGGGATCCGCATCCATCACCGTCTGTCCCCCCGGATCGGGAATCGCCCCATCTTCGTCCTCCCCCGGTACCACAGTTTCCCCGCTTTCCGGAACCCCCGGTTCGTCCTCTCCCGGCACCACCGTCTGCGTGTGATCCTCACTCCCCGGCACCGCCGTCTGGGTCTGATCCACGTCGCCCCCTTCGTCATCAACCTCCCACCCGGGCTGCGTGACCGTCTGCTCCGAAGCCTGCTGGTCGGCCTCGTGGAGGGCCTCCTGCATCGCCTCGGCACTCTGGTACCGATCCTCCTGCTCCTTCCGAATCGACTCCACAACCCACTGGGCGAGCCCCGACGGAATGTCGGGATTGAGCTCGTCGGGCGGGGGAATTTTCCCCTCTACGATCTTCCGCATGATGTCGAAGTCGGTGTCCGTTTCCTCGAACGGAAGATCGCCCGCCAGAATCTCGTAGGCGGTCATGCCAAGGGAGTAGACGTCGCTCCGCGCGTCGACGTCGTCAATGCTAGAAATCTGCTCGGGGGACATGTACTTGAGCGTACCGCCCTGTCCTCCCTGCGTCACCGTTTCCCCGGAATCCGGCTGCCGCAGCTTGGCGATGCCAAAGTCGGTCACCTTCACCATGCCATCCTGCGTCAGCATGATGTTCTCCGGCTTGATGTCCCGGTGGATCACCCCGGCAGAGTGGGCGTCGTCGAACGCCTTGAGCGTCTGGTCGAGAATGGGAACGGCCTGCGTGGGCGCCAGCGCCCCCTGGCGATCGAGGGGATCCTTGAGCGTGCCCCCTTCCACGTACTCCATGACGATGAGGAGCCCAATGTCGGTTTCGCGAAGCGCATAGACCCCGACAATTTGCGGGCTGTCGATGCGGGCGAGGGCCTGGGCCTCCGACCGAAATCGATGAATGAACGACTCACGCTCCTGCTGGCCCGGATTGATCCGCTTGATGGCCACCGTGCGGGACAGATTCACGTCCTCGGCCTTGTACACCGTGCCCATCCCGCCCCGACCGAGGACCGACTGGATGCGATACCCATCTACTTCTGTTCCGATGACGGCGTCGCTCATACCGATACGTGAAGAAGTTCCTGGAATACGTTTTTACTCACGACCACACACGCTCCTCCGCTTCCGGAGAAAACGGCTACCGGTTTTTGCGTGGATCGGTAAGAGGACAGACTCCGGCTCCCGCCTCAGCGCAGTGGCCAACGGGACGGACCTCCGCCCGCCCTCATTCCCTCTTCAACACGCGTACCGACTTCCCCAAGCGGATGTTGGAGAGGCCCTTGAAAATACGCGGGCACGGTCTCGGTCGACGCCCAATCGGGATCACGCGTCGCCGGCATCGTTCAGGAGTTCCGCCTTGTCCATGTCCCAGGCATCCGCCATCTGATCGACGTAGGCATCGATGTACGTCGGTCGGAAGAGCTCGCGTTCGACCTCGTCTCGCTCTCCCTGGAAGAGGGCCTTCCACTCCTCGCCGAGTTTTCCGAGCTCAGACTTTCCGCCTCCGCCAAAAAAGCCGCCCATCATTCCTCCCTCTTCCTCTTCGGCTTTCTCCAAGGCATCGGACGGATCGACCCGTTCCAGAATCTCTTTGCTTCCGGCCATCACAGCCTTCTTGTATCCGGCAAGCATCGCCATGTTGTGCGCCACGAGACTGTCGACGGCCTCCCGCAGGTGCTGAAGACGAGCGTCCCGCTCCTCGGCGGACACCTCATCGCCCAGCAGATGCTCCCGGAGCTCGTCCACGTCCGCACTGTGAAGCGCTTCCTTCGCGGGCGAGTGGGAAAGCGTATTTCCGGTAAACTCGCGCCAGAAGTGGTTCGGGATGCTGATCATCCGCACGACGGACTCAATCAGCGTGTCGAGCACAGACGAAACGGCCTCGTCGCCGGGCGAACCCGCAGCCGCCTCCGCTGCCCCGGCTGCCGATGGCGCCCCCCCATCGTCCGCCGTTGCCCCGTTTCCCAGCGCGCTCATGACCTGCTGTACCCCCTCTTCCTCGCCCACCCCTTCGTCGAGGTGCTCGTCGAGGGCCGCCGAAAAATCGTCATCTCGCTGATCGGGCGGGGTAAACTTGTACGTTTCCGCAATCCCCTCAAGCGCCGCGGCCAGTTGGCGCGTGTGCTTCTCGAACGGATTGGCGTCCTCTTCCTCCTCCGCAAACGCCGTCTGTTCCGAGGACGGCATAAAGAGCGGAGCGAACTCAATTTTGAAGTCGCCGACCCGAAACACATCTCCGCTTTCCAACACGTACGGCTCCTCCTCGCCCACACGACGCCCGTCGACGTAGGTCTTGTTCTTGCTCTCCCGATCGCGGAGCAGATACTGCCCCGCGTCGCTTCGGATCTCGGCGTGCTCCGTACTGATCTTCTGATCGGGCAGGGTCAGATCGTTGTTGCTTCCCCGGCCAATCGTGATGCGATCTTGCTCAAACAGATAATCGGCGGGCTCGCCTTCGTCGCCCTCCTTAACAACTTGCAATTTAACTGGCATAAATCGTGAAGGACTGCGGTGAGATCGTGAATGACCCGAATAGCGAAAACCGCGCTGCACCTGCGACATGTCACCTGTACGGTCCCAAGAAAAGAGCGCGGTTCCGTCGTGCCTTTCTTCTCTTCAGAAACGGGAAACGAAGATGCCCCTT
>CAZSBW010000131.1:0-7439 GCA_964604815.1 uncultured Salinivenus sp.
GACCAGATCGACCGGGACGCGGCGCGGGAGGACGCCTACGCCGACCTCATCGCCACGACCGTCGACGACAACGACCTGCGCCCGTTTGACCGCTCGGGCGTGGCGCGGGTGTTCGAACACAGCCTCCGCGTCGTCGGGGACACGGAAAAGCTCAGCGCCCGGGTCGAAGACATCCGGGATCTGCTGACGGAGGCCGACCACTGGGCACAGGACGGCGGGGCCGACACGGTGACCGGCGACCACGTTCAGCGCGCCATCGATGCCCAGACCCGCCGGGCCGGCCGCCTCCGCGATCGCGTGCAGGAGACCATCGAGCGCGAGAACATTTACATCGACACCACGGGCGCCACCGTCGGGCAGGTCAACGGCCTGTCGTACCTGGAGGCCGGGGGCTTCAGCTTCGGCCGGCCGCACCGCATCACCGCACGGGTGCGGCTCGGCGAAGGCGAAATCGTAGACATTGAGCGGGAGGCGGCCCTCGGCGGCCCCCTCCACTCGAAGGGCGTGCTCATCCTGTCGGGCTTCCTGCAGGGCCGGTATGCTCAGCGGCGGCCGCTGTCGCTCTCGGCCAGCCTCGTCTTCGAGCAATCCTACGGCGGCATCGACGGGGACAGCGCCTCCTCGGCGGAGCTCTACGCGCTCCTCTCGTCCCTCGCGGATGTGCCGCTCCGGCAAGACCTGGCCGTGACCGGCTCGGTCAACCAGCACGGCGTCGTCCAGCCCATCGGCGGCGTCAACGAGAAGATCGAGGGCTTCTTCGACGTGTGCCGGGAACGCGGGCTCACCGGCGACCAGGGCGTGCTCATCCCGGCCAGCAACACCGAGCACCTGATGCTGCGGCCCGACGTGGTCGAAGCGGCCGAGGCCGGAGACTTCCACGTCTACCCCGTGGAGACGATCGACCAGGGCATCGAACTGCTGACGGGGGTCGAGGCGGGGGAGCGGGACGAACAGGGGGCCTTCCCCGAGGATACAATAAACGGCATGGTGGAGGCCCGGCTCCGCGAGTTTGCCGACCGGCGCCGCCAGTTTGCCCTCACCGATGGCGAAGCGGAATCGACGGAGGTGTGATAAATCGTGATGCGTGAGGGTGCTTCTTGCTGTTGATTACGCCTCACGTTTCACGCATCACTCGCGCCCCCACCCCGGAGACGTTGGAAAGAATGATCGAACCAATGAGCGAGGAGGAGTCTCCACTACAGCGCATCCTCGTGGCCCTCGATGCCTCGCCCCACAGCCGGGCCGCACTCGACGCCGCTGTGCGCCTGGCGACGGACTTTGGGGCCGAGGTTGAAGGCCTCTTCGTGGAGGACGAGACGCTACTGCGGGCGGCCCAATTGCCGTTTGCCGAGGAGGTCCGGTCGTTTACGGCGCCGCCGAAGGGCCTCACCGATCAGCGGATGCAGCGACAGCTCCGCTACCAGGCCGAGCACGCAGAGCGTATCCTCCAGCGCGTGGCCGAGCAGGCCGAGGTGAGGTACAACTTCGACGTGGTGCAGGGCGACGTGACCCGCGAGTTGCTGGATGCCGCCACCGAAGTGGATCTGCTGGTGCTGGGCCGGACGAGCACAGCCAGCAGCCGGCAGCAACTGGGCTCCACCAGCCAGGCTGTGCTCACCGACGCGTCGGCGCCGGTTATGGTCATGCGGGAGGCCGTCCCGCCGCAACGGCCCGCGCTCCTCTACTACGACGGCTCGGACGCCGCCGACGCAGCCCTGAGCATGGGGGAACAGCTCTTCCGTCGAAGTGGCCCCCGCCCGCTCACGGTGCTGCTTCCTCCCCCCGATGCGGCCGAAACGGACCGTCTCCGCGACGAGGTTTGGTCTCAGTACGACCGGTCCGACGTGCCGATGACCGTTCACGTCCTCACGCGCGCCGAACACCGGCGCCTTTCGGCCTTCGCCCGGCGACAGGGCGGCCTCGTTATCCTCCCGGCCGGCTGCGCCCCCCTGTCCCACATTCCCCTCAAGCAGTTTCTCTACGAGATCGACCGCCCGCTCCTCGTGATGAGATAACCATTCGCGTTGCGGGTTCCGCGCCAATGCAGCTTCAATCGATTCGGTTGGGAAGTTCTCCGACCCGGAAGCGACACGCCGGGACACGGGTCGCGACTCCGTTTCCCAGACAGGTTCTGAAGGACAAAACGGACTGACGACGCCCAGCGCCGACCGCTCACCCTCAAATCCACAATCGTCACCACTCATGGATCCGATTGCCCACCTTGCTCTCACGTCCAGCGAGAACGCGAAGCTTACGCCCCTGGAGGTGCTCGCCGACTTTGCGGATGCCACCCAGGGATGGGGGTATCTGGAGCGGGCGTCTCGACACTACGCCGAGGAGAAGGACGCGCCCGGCCTCGTGCTTCGGCACTGGCGTGAGGACGCGCCGAGCCACGTGGACGTTGCCTTTGCGGCCGATCCTGACGACCGTCGAGCCATGGTGCGCCTCGTCATCCTCGACGCGCCGGACGTCGAGGGGGTCCTGTCTCAAGACCGGCGGGCAGAGCTTCTCGAAACGTTCCTGGAGGCCCTGCGCGACTACCTGAGCGATCGGCCCGACCACGTCTCCCTCCACGTCGAGCGCGACCGCCCCGATCCGACGGCGTAGTCCCGTTTCCGATCCCGTCGGAATATCGGACGAGGGGCTGCCTCCAGATGAACGAACTTCCTGCAAAACGTTCCAACGTAAAACGCTGAGCGGTAGAACGTTGTGAGGAAGAGCAAACCGATCTCCCGGTTAGGCCCTCTCGTTCGGGAGCAGGCATTTCGGGCTGGAACCGGCGTCAGTAGCGCAGCCCCAGCAGAACGAAGACGCGGCGCCCCGGCAGCGTACGAGAGACGGACGCGGGGCGTGAGTTCGCCGGATTGAGGCTCTGATCAAACGCGTTGCGGCGCCCGAGCACGTTGACGACGCTCAACTGGGCCTCTACGGTCGCCCCGCGGACGGTCTGCTCCCCTTTCAGCCCCAGATCGAGGCGCGAGAACGGGTCGAGCGTCTGCTGCCCGGGCCGGGACAGGTCATAGCCCGGGAAGCGGTCCGCATCCACGAGGGCCAGGTAGTCGTAGTATCCCCGCCGCAGCGCCCACGACCGGCCCCAGATGCCCTTCCAGTTTGCAAGGGCGTGGAGCCCGTCGGTGAGCGTCACGTCGACGGTGGCAGCTAGGCGAAGGGGCTGCTCCCAGGGCGCCGGGACGAAGCGGCCGTCGAACCGCCCCGGGTAGCGCCGCTCGGCCCGCCCCCACTCGGCACTGACGCTGCCGGCAACGCGATCCCCGTCGCGCCGGAAGTGGAACGCGGCGCCGTAGGCGCGTCCTTCCCCCGCCGCCATGAAGTCGGACTGCGTGTCGAGCGTGCGATCGAGCGAGGGACCCGGCGGGCTCGGCACCGGCGGGCGCACGAGGCCCGCGTAGTCGACCTGCAGCGTGCGGGGCTGCCACTTGTAGTACGTCTCCAGCCGGGCCGACCACGCGTCGGTGGGCGTGAGCAGCAGCGACCCGGCGGCGTGATAGGTGCGGGCCGGGGCCACAGACCGGTCGATGGGCAGCCAGAACTGCTCGGACGGCACGACGGAGGTGGGCCCCGCGTTGCTGATTTCGGACTGCATGACGTACTGCCGGTAGAGGCCGCCCGCCAGGCGCACGGCGAGTCCCCCGAGGGGCGTCGAGGAACGGTCGTAGCGGAGGGCGAAGCGCGGCTCGGCATACACGGTCCGCCGGGCCCGCACGTAGGTGAGGCGCGTGCCGGCGGTGGCCGTCAGGTTGAAGCCCGGCGACACCTCCGCCTCCGCAAAGCCGCCGACCTGCCAGTCCGCCGACGCATGCTGGAGCGTATCGAGAAACGGGTTGAACACTTGGAACTGCCCTTCCGAATACTGCGGGGCCAGGGCGGTCCGGGCGTGCACGTTTGGCGACACGCTCACGTCGACCTCCGCCCGCAGGCCGCCCTCGGCAATTCGGTTCCCCTCGATCGAGTGGGAATCGATGATGCGTTCGTCCGCAGGGGGCGGAGCGGGGGCCTGCCCCGTCCGAAGCGAGTCGCGGCGGACGCCGAAGAAGGTGCTGGACTCGTGCCAGCTGCCCCACGCCTGCACCGCGCCGGTCACGCGACTGCCCGCGAGCCACTCGTAGCGTCCCTGCAGGGCCGTGTTGGTCCAGTCGTACCGGTCCTGAGAGCGCAGGAGGCGGTCGGTCGTCCCCTCCGGCAGCACACTCGCCACGTCGGTGCCGAGCCGGGTGGTGCCCCGATACCCCGACACCGAAAGCTGCTGAAACGGCGTGACCGCCTGCCGCAGCGCGGCGTGCACGTCCGAAAACCGAACGTGCGTGGCCCGGTGCTGGCGCACAGTCCCGCCGGTCTGAAGAGAGCCGCCCGTCCAGGCCGGCGTGAGGACCCGGTCGAGAGTCGTCCGGGTGTCGAGGAGATCGTGCAGGGCCGGGGAGCGGTAGGCGTCCCAAACGCTCGTCCGCCCGGCCGCCATGACCTGCCCGCCCCCGTCCGAGCCCGAGCCCCACTCGACGTCGGCCCGGCCATTTGCGCTGAGAAGGTCCATGGTGCCTCCCGCACAGCGGGTGCCCGAGCGCGAAAGGTCGTGGCTCGCCGCCAGCACTCCCGCCGTGTAACTGCCGTGGCGCGCGCCGAACCCGGCCTTGTGCACCGTGAACCGGTCGAGGGCCTGCGGACTGAAGGCACTGAGCAGGCCGCCCACGCTCACCGGCTCGCGGACCGGCGCGCCGTCGAGCAGAATCACGTGCTCTCCACTGCTCCCCCCCTGCACGTTGACCTCCGCGAGCGGACGGTTCAGCGACACGCCCACCTGCCGGCTCGCGGTCCGCAGCACGTCGGGCGTGCCCCGCCCGGACAGGCGCGAGAGAGCGGAGGCGTCGAGGTCATTCTGGCCGAGGCCCGCGGACGGCAGTCGCTGCTGCAGCCCGTCCACAATGACCGGCTCGGTGTCGAGCACGCGACGCGAGAGGGGGACCCGAATCGTGTCGCGGCCGTTGGGCGGCACGCGCACGCTGTCGACGGCCGTCCGGTACCCGACGTACGTCACCACGAGGCGGTGCTTGCCGGCCAGTACGGGCGCCACGGTAAACTGGCCGGCCCGGTTCGTGGCCGTGCCGGTCCCCGCGTCGGCGAGGAGGACGTTGGCGTCCGGGAGCGGCTCGCCGGTGGCCGCGTCGACGACCGTGCCCGCGATGCGTCCCCTCGGCGGCAACGCCTCGGGCGACTCGACGAGCAAGTAGCTGCCGCTGGCCGTGCGCAGGTAGTCGACGCCCGTGCCGCTGAGGAGGCAGGAGAGCAGCGTTTCGACGGTCGCATTCCGCGAGCGACAGTAGACCGTTCGGCCCTCGACGAGTTCCGTCGAATAGGCGAGGTCGGCGTTGGTGCGGGACACGAACCGCTGCAGGGCCGTTTTGAGGGGCACGTCGCGGACGGCCATCGTGTAGCGACCGTCGCCCGTGCGCGCCGAGTCCGGAGCCTGGCCCCGAACCGGAATTCCTACGATAAAGAGAATTCCAGCGAGAACGACAGAAGTCCAGAACGGCCGCGCGGCCGCCAGCCCCACCCCCACCCCCCCACGAAGATGCGAAGCGAGACCGTCTGTCATCGTGAAAACCAGCCGTTTGGACGTAAATACGCAGACGGGAATGCCCGAAGCCCCCAGCACTCGGATTCGGATCTGGCGATTCGTCTCCGATCTTGATCGCAGTCGTACAACCGTTGCCTCTCTCAATCTCCCTCTCTTCCACTCTCCCGTTCACCCACGCTCCCACTCGCCCTCTCGCCCACGCTTTTCCTGGCAGCATTGCCGATCGGAGGCAGAGGAGCCGTCATCCCTTGACGGATCATCGCCCGTTGGGTGCTACCCTGAGTCCCGAACCAGTTCGTACCCCTGGCTCGTCTCGCGGTAGGTCAGGCCCTGAACGATGCAGACGTCGCGGAGCACGTCTTCGAGGCGGGCGTCGCGGGCGTAGTGGAGCGTCATCGTGTCGGTCTCGGCCACCGGTACCCCGAGCCGCAGCGACGTGCCGAAGCGGTGCTCCAGCTCCCGCAGAATGGCCGGCACCGACGCCTCCACCAGCCCGAAGCCCCCGTTGCGCCAGGCCTGTACGTACTTGAGATCGGTGGTCTGCGGCTCGGTTGGGGGCGCGTCTGCGCCGGTCACGCGGCTGGTCTGACCGCGCTCGTTGAGCACGACCGAGCCGGTCTCCGAAGGTGCAGCGTCGGTGGCCAGACGCACTCGCCCCGACACCACGGCCACGCGCGTCTCCGGTGCGTCGTCCTGGGTACGGGCTCGGACGTTGAATTCCGTACCGAGGACCTCCACCTGAGCGTTCGACGTCTCCACGCGGAAGGAGCGGTCTTTGTCCACGACCGAGAAGAAGGCCTCCCCGTCGAGCCGCACCTCGCGGACGGAGGTTCCAACCAGGGGGAGCGACGAGAAGCCGCGAGGGTACTCGATCCTGGTGGCGCCGTTTAGCTCGGCGGTCGAGCCGTCCGGGAGCGTCACCGTGGTGCGCTCCCCGGCCGCCGTGGTCACGGAGGCAGGCCGGCTCCCCCACAGGGCCGCGCCGCCCACGAGGCAGAGGACCAGCGCCGCGACCGTCAGGACCTGCGTCCAGCGCCGGCGCCAGGCCGTCGTCGCCGAATCGGGCGAGCGCGGCCCGCGGTCGGCGGCGCGGCGGGAGGCAGGGGCTGAGGCATCGTGGGCGGACTCCGCTTCCGGTTCGGCGGCTCCGTCAAGGTCGAGGCGGTCGGCGAGCTGATTCCATTCCTCGTCCACGTCGTAGGACGCGGCCCGCTCCTCGTCGGTGCGCTGGAGCAGGCGCCAGATGCGCGCGTAGTCCTGCTCCTCGTCGTCACCGTCGGCGAGGTCGTCAAAATGTGGGGGCAGCGAGGGGGTATCCATTGGATTTCAGAGCCATCAGGGATACGGAATAGGGGCGGGAGCGCTCGCTCAAGCGAGGAAGAATTTCGAATCAGTCAGGACAACAAATCCGGTCGGTGGTCGCGGAGTCGGCTGCGTAGTTCCTTCATGGCTCGCACGATGTGGTTGTTCACCGTGTTCGGCGAGACGTCCATGATGTCGGCAATTTCGTCGTGACTGAGGTCGTTCTGGCGGCGCAGCGTCAGGGCCTCGCGCTGGCGGTCGGGAAGGTCACCAATCCACTGTTCGAGCAAGGAGCGAAGCATGTCGGCGTCGAGGGTCTTGTCCGGAGAGGGCGGAGAGGCATCCGGATGGGCGTCCCGCAGGCGCTCCTCCTTGTTCCGGCGCACCTGCTGGTCGCGCTGGTGATTGTACACGCGATGTCGGGCCATCTGAAACACGTAGGCCCGGAGCGAGTCGACCGCGTCCATCCGGTCGCGGATCGACCAGAGCTTAGCGAACGTGTCCTGCGTAAGGTCGTGGGCGAGCGCTTCGTCCTGCACCATGCCGC
>CAZSBW010000132.1:0-7405 GCA_964604815.1 uncultured Salinivenus sp.
CTAGATGGCCACGAACGAGCCAATCTGAGATTGACAGGGAGGAGAGAGCCGAAGAATCTCTTTGAATTCGGCGAAAGCGGCACCATGGCGCGTTTCGCCACTCTTCTCAGAACGCGTTGTGCTACATGTGGATTGCATATGCACTCGCCTCTGTTCGCCAGAAACGGCCACTATCGTCGCTCCTAGACATCTGAGATGTCCTAGCTTGCTTGGAGATCTGAGATCTCGGGAGCCCACCCAGCCGAATGAGTAGGATTTTGCCATCGTCAGATAGGCTCTCAGTCAAGCTGAGAGCGACGAAGGTGCTGTTTTTCTTAGAAAGAGCTTACTTTCGGGACGCAGCACATACTTTGCACTATAGCGCAACCCGTACTTAGCACGTACGGGGGAGCAAAAATGCACAGCGAAATGGCTGTCCGCGTTGTTGTTGCCGCACCCGACCGCTCGTGGAGCTACCGCGATGAATTGTCTGCGTCTTGCCGGCGCTGGTCGAGCATCCGATGATACCGTTCGGCCGCGCGTTTGTGCTCGCGGTAGGTGCGGCTGAAGGTGTGTCCCCCCGTCCCGTCAGCCGCGAAGTAGAAGTAGTCGTGCCGGTTGGAATTCGTCACCGCCCGCAGCGAGGACGGCGATGGATTCGTGATGGGACCCGGCGGCAGACCGCGACGCTGATAGGTGTTGTAGGGATGATCGATCTCCAGATCGCGATGGAGCACCCGTCCCGTTCGTTCGCCCGTCGTCTGGAGGAGCACGTACTGGATGGTGGGGTCGGCCTGGAGACGCCATCCGTCGCGCAGCCGGTTGAGGTAGACCCCCGCAATCGTGGGTTTCTCCTCGTCCTGGAGCGCCTCCCACTCCACGATCGAGGCGAGCGTCACGACGTCCGCCTTCGTGAGTCCGAGGCTGTCGGCGCCGGCTGCAAGCTTCCGCTCGTAGAAGCGATCGAAGGAGGATTTGAGGCGACGGACGACCGTTTCGGGGGAGACCGGCCAGTAAAACTCGTACGTTTCGGGGAGCATGTAGCCGAACAGGCGGGCGGGGGTGGTGTCGAGTTCACGCGCGAGGCTCGTGTCGCGAAGGGCCGCCCGAAAGGCCGCGGCGTCCATCTTGAGCCGGCGCCCGACGACCCGGGCGACCGTCTCCGGACGCGAGCCCAGGGGAATCGTGAGGCGCACCGGGTCCTGGAGCCCGCGACGCAGTTTGTCGAGCAGGCGATAGTTGGACGTGTGCGGTGGGATGCGATAGTGGCCCGGCTTGATTTGGGCGCCCCATCCGGTGGCCGTCGCCACGACGCGAAAGCTCGAGGCGGAAGCGAGCACGCCCTTGGCCTGCAGCGAATCGATGGCTGTCTCCAGCGTCACGTCGGACGGAAAAATGACGCCTCGGCTGTCCTCGTAGGGACCGGTGTTGGGACCGAAGACAACCCAGCTCCCGGCCCCAATCCCCACGCCGCAAAGGAGACAGGCAAGAGCCAAAATGACGATTGCAGGACGAGAGCGCATACAGCGGGTAGATTGTGCGCGGATGATGAGATCAAGTCCGTACGGCGGGCGTCCTCCATCGATCCTAATAATTTGAACAAAGACGAGGACGCAGTGCCTGCGCTGAACGTGCGATTATCGGTCGTGGATCCGATAATTCGCCGTTCTTCTGGGGGAAGGGCGCTCAGAGACGCACGTTCGACTTCACGTCGAGCGTTGCCGGGCTTGCGTCGCCGGCTGCGAGGCGATGGGCGCCCGCCTTGGCGATCATGGCGGCGTTATCCATGCAGTAGGCCGTGTCGGGCACGTAGACCGCAAAGCCCTCGTCGGCGCCGGCGGCCTCGATCCGCTGACGCAGGGCCCGGTTGGCCGCGACCCCGCCCACGACCGCCACGTGCTCGCTGCCGGTGTCCCGGGCGGCGCGGCGCACGGCGTCCACGAGCACGTCCACGATGGCGGCCTGCACCGACGCACAAAGGTCCGCACGGTGCTCGTCGAGGAGGCGCTCGCGCTCCGCATCCGACCGGTCGCGCAGGTAGTAGAGCACGGAGGTTTTGAGTCCACTGAACGAAAAGTCGAAGTCGTCGAGCTGGGAGCGGGGAAAGTCGTGAAAGGCGGGATCGCCGTCCGCCGCGTGACGATCGATGGCCGGCCCCCCTGGATAGCCGAGCCCAAGGAGCTGCGCAATTTTGTCGAAGGCTTCGCCGGCGGCGTCGTCGCGGGTGCGCCCGAGAACCCTGTACTCGAAGCCGGCGTCGACGTGCACCAGTTCGGTATGCCCGCCCGACACGATGAGGCAGAGATACGGACGGGGGGGGACGGGCGGCGCGAGGTCGACCGAGTAGAGGTGCCCTTCCAGGTGGTTTACCCCAATCAGGGGCGCGTCGAGCCCGCGAGCAAACGCCTTCGCAAAGCTGAGCCCGACCAGCAGCGATCCGGGGAGACCGGGTCCGCGGGTGACGGCAACCGCGTCGAGGGACGAGCGGGCGACGCCGGCCTGGTCGAGGGCCTCCTGCACGACGGGAACGACGAGGCGCTGATGGTTGCGCGAAGCCAGTTCGGGGACCACGCCGCCATACTCGTCGTGAAGCTCGTGCTGCGACGAAATGACGTTCGACCGTACTGCCTCGTCCGCGAGAACGGCGGCCGCCGTGTCGTCACACGAACTTTCAATGCCGAGAATGCGCATGGGCTCAAAAAAATGGATGCCGAAGAACCGTGCAGATGGGTGCTCGCCCGCTCCAACACAGCGCCGTCCCGGCGTTTCCGGCTTGCGTGGGGGAGGAGGGGGGGACACGTTCTTCGTGCAGTGGTCCCCAGCGGTTGACACTACGAACCCGTGCATAGGAACGCGAATTCGTCGGAAGACGATCGCAGCGGGCGCGTCTTCCAACCCGGCAGTTCTCCGAGTCCGCGGGTGCACCGGTTCCCGCGCCGAATCAGAGACCGAAAAACGGCGTTCCCGTGAAGAGTTCCCGCGCCACGCATAGCCGCTCTCACTCCGATGGCCGCATCGTGCCCTCGGACCGATGTCTGCTCGGCCCCCTTGTGGGACGCCCCTGGATTCTATCGCGTTCCTCAATTGCGGTACAGGCCATTTCCCCTCCCCTCCTCGCCGGAGGCCCCGTCGCCCCTCACGCAGCCGACCCCGGCAATCGCATCAACGCCAAATGTGAAAAATTGTCTTCTCGAACCGACGAGGGGTCGCTCTACCCAAGCACTGGACTCCGGATCGGCGCGTCGCATGCGCTCCGCTTACGGGATCGGCACTGGATCACGTCCAGCACAGGAGTCCAGCACAAGCGTCCGGACCCGACGGTTGCGCCGCTTTCGAACGGCCCCTACGGTTCCGTGACACCGTGTGGGGAAGCGTGGCGTGACTCGTGCGATTGCACTGGGCAACCGACCGATTTGTGTAACGCCATCATGTCCAATCAAGCGCGAACAAATCGAGTCGTTCAGGGTACGTTGAACGTAGAGTGCACTGCTTACGGCGGATGCTTTCCCCTTTCCCGACAGCCTTCCTCGAACCGATCCCAGTTTTGCTTATGCGTACTGCCCTCCTGATTTTCTGCCTCGTACTCACGTTGAGCGTTGCGTCTCCCGCCGAGGCGCAGCTCCGCGAGACTGCCCAGCGCAGTCAATCGGTCCAGACGCAGTTGTACGATTCCGGCTCCGCGGCCACCAATGCGCTCCAGTCGCTTTTTGGGGCCGAGCACTTCCGCATGGCCCACAGCTACCAGGCCTCGTTTTCGTCCTTTGGGGGCCAAACGGCGTCGATGGGGACGTACACCAATTCTATGATGTGGCAGTTTAACTCCAACTGGGCGGCCCGCATGGACGTGAGCGTGTCACATCCGTTCACGCAGAATGCTGCGTTCGGTCAACAGCAGCGGGCACGGGTGTACATCCGAAACGCCGAGGTAGCCTATAAGCCCTCCGAGAACTTCCAGGTACGCATGCAGGTGCAGCAGAGTCCCCACGGGCGCTTCCTGAGTCCGTACGGGACGTTCGGAAGGCATCAGCGGAGCGCCGTTCCTACCGGCGATCTCTTCTGGAGAAACTAGCGCCGCGCCTTGAGGATCAACTCCCAAAAATGAAGCGCGGCATGCCTCGGGGCGTGTCGCGCTTTTGTGTTGGCCCGGCTGGTGGATATGGTCGCCTATGGCTTCGTGGCAGGTACGCATCAAAAACGGTCTCCTGAACGTGGGGCTCGCTGTCGTGGGCCTGAGCGTGATGGTGCTCCTCTACGGCCTCGCCACTCGCACGCTCGTGTCATCGCCGGACGCCCAGCGATCATCGGATTCGTCGGAACTGGTCGGGTCCATCATTCAGGTCGAAGTGCGCAACGGCGCGGGCGTCGATCACCTCGCTGCCGAAACCACGCACTACCTTCGGGAACGGGGCTTCGACGTCGTCGACGTGGGCAATTACACGTCCTTCCAGCAGGAACGCTCGGTCGTCATCGATCGGGTGGGCGACCTCAAGGCAGCGCGGAAGGTGGCCGAAACGCTCGGTCTGCCCGCCGATCGGGTGCGCCAGGAGATCCGTCGTCAATACTACCTCGACGCGTCCGTCATCATCGGTCACGACTACAACCAACTTCGCCCGTTTCAAGACGAACAGTAGCATGATTCGGCTGTTGCCGGATCGTACGTAGACAGTCTCTCCCTTTCACCGATTCCACAAACCAATGCCCTGAGTGTATGGCTTCCCCCAACCAGTCCTCTTCGACGGCAGAACCCGAGTCTTCTCCCCGCCGCTCCCAGAGCACTGCTGCCTCTGTGTTGGCGGCCCACGCCGTGAACGCGATGGCCGACAAAAAGGCCAAGGATGTCACGATTATTGACCTGCGAGAGATCAGCAGCATGGCGGACTTTTTCGTCATCGGCACCGGGGAGTCCGACCTTCAGGTCCGCGCCGTCGCCAACGGCGTCATGGATCGGATCGAAGAGGAGTGCGGCGAACGTCCCTGGAAACGAGAAGGCATGGATCACCTCAGCTGGGTGTTGCTCGATTACGTGGACGTGGTCGTGCACGTCTTTCTTCCGTCCCGGCGCGACCATTATCGCATCGAACGACTTTGGGGCGAAGCCGACCGGGAAACGGTCCCGGAAGGCGGGGACGTCTCGGACGTGGACCTTCTCCAGACAATCCTCAATCAGCGCCCGGACGACGAAAACTGAGACGCTTTTTTCCCCGGGAATTTCTTTCCTTCGGTCAGGGTGCTGCGATCCGTAGGGTTCGCGCAGGACGGCCCCTGTCGTTTTTCATCACAGTTGCGACCGTCGATGTCTAGATTTTTTCTCACCGTTGGGGCCGTCCTGGCCGGTCTCGCTGTGGCTGCTGGTGCCTTTGGCGCTCATGGGCTCGAGGACCGCGTATCGCCGGACCGGCTCGAGACGTTTCGGACGGCCGTCTCGTATCAGATGTACCACGCGCTGGCCCTGCTCGTCGTCGGCTGGGCGGCGGCGCAGGGGGGAGGAGCGCTCCTGCACGGGGCTGGCTACTGTTTCATTGCCGGCATCCTCGTCTTTTCCGGCAGCCTGTACCTGCTCGTGCTCACCGACACGTCGTGGCTCGGGGCCGTTACGCCGCTCGGGGGCGCGGCCTTCCTCGTGGGCTGGGGCCTGCTGGCCTGGAGCGCGTGGGCGGGCGGATAACCGATTCTCTTCGCCTCTGCGTGGGAACCGTCTCACGATTCTCTCGACACAGCCTCGCGCAGCCGGTCGAGGAACGGCGTCTGGCCGTCCACGATCTTTTCCACCGCCGTGTCCAAGACAAAGTAGGTCGCCCGATCGAGCTCCGGAAACTGCTGCCGGGTGCCGGAGTTGGGCGGCCACTCCATCGTGAACGGGTTGCTGTCGAGCGCCTCCGGGTCCACGTCCCCCTCTACGGCCCACGCCGCCACCCGCTTTTTGCTGGACTGCTGGACCGTGCCGAGGTCCAGATACGCGTCCCGGTCCGACGGGGGCGCGAGGCCCGTCTCTTCCTCGAACTCGCGAACGGCGGCCTCGAACGGGTCCTCGCCCGCCTCGATCAGGCCCTTCGGGATCGTCCAGGCGCCCTCGTCCCGATTTTGCCAGTAGGGGCCGCCGAAGTGGCCGAGGAAGACCTCGATGTCGGGCGTGCGATGGGAGCAAAGCGACCGAGTACTCTCCGGGGTGCGGCGGTAGAGAAGGAGGCCGGCGCTATTTTCCATGATCGCGTTCCGTCGCCTAAACGGGTAGGATATTGAAAGAGGCAGAGCCTTGCGTCGGATGTTATGCCTCTCTCGAAAGAATGAACGTTGGCTCTGCCGAAAAAGGTCTTCGGGATGCGGAAAAGGTCGGTTTGTGGCGTTTGATTGGGGGTGAAATTGTCCGAAATCGGCTTTTTTCAGTGCAGCCAACGTTGGAAGATTGAACGTTGGCACGTTGAGCGGCTTCTCCCTTTGCTGGCCACGTCCCACGAGAAAAGGTCATGGAGCGTGTCTGCCTCAACGTCGGTCAGCACGCACTCATCACTTGTGACCCAAGAAAAGTCTCGTTCGACTTTAGCGTCACGACCATACTATTCCTCTCTTGTCCCCTCCACTTCCCGCGCTCCCATTCCCCCATTCTCCCTTCCCCCCAGAAAGCAGTCCCGCCGCGTTCTCGTTTTCTCCCCCTGACGACGCCGTCACTCCTCCGGCGGCTGTAGCTCCCGCAGGCGGTCCCACCGGTAGATGCCCCCGCTATGCCCGTCGTCCCAGGTGATGCGCAGCCCAATGCGCCCCGCCTTCTCGACCGTGAGGTCCTGCCACCGGTTCATTTGGCGAAAGATGTGGAGAAAGCCCGGCTTTGTGATGCGCTCGACATCGTTGCCCTGGCACGTCGTACACGGACAGGCCTGCCGCAGGGCGTCGAGCGGAAACACCGAGACGTGACCGTCGGCCCACTCGATGTTGAGCCGCTGCATCTTCACGTCTACCGACACGCGTTCGGGGGGAGGGATGTCCATGGCGCGCTGCGTATGGACTTCGTCGAGTAAGGGACTCACCTGTCTCGGCTGACGCCCTCGTGTCGCGTCAGTACGTGAGAAATCGGCGCTATCCACGCAATGAGGGCTGAACGGTCATCGCCCCCCGAACCGCAATTGTCTATGGCTCGATTCGGTCGCGTTGCGAGTGAAGAGAGCGGGTCGTGCAGGATAGCCGGACGAATAGGGGAGCGATCCATTGAAAAAGAGTATTCCATCGGTAAAACCAACGGAGCACAGACGCCCTCGTCGAGGACCTGTTCGAAGCGGTTGCGTGCAAGCCGATACAGTTCGATACCTAAACGATTCTGCTCGTGTACTGTGCCAATCGCATGGTCGAGAGATTCCCGACGGGCGGGCGCTCTCCCCTTTGGAAGCAAGTAAAACGGAGGGAGCCGCCCTCCAAGTCGTCGCCGAAAGAGGTC